>CADBRG010000254.1 GCA_902797015.1 uncultured Lachnospiraceae bacterium | reverse complement strand
GTGCCGAATTAGTTGGTGCCCCAGGTATGCCAGCACTTTTAAATATTGATAATACTCAGATTCTAAAAGCTATGATTCCTTTTGAAAAGATAAAAAGGACAAAAAACAAAAGGCAATATGTGCATTTTTATATGCACGATAAGTATTTTGCAAAGGTACTTACTGCTACAAAAAAATATGTTGATTTACTGAAGGAGTTTGATGGAGTAATAACTCCAGATTGTACATTGCTTGTGGGACAAGCACCATGTATTCAACAAACAAATACATATTTTAATAGAGCAGTTGGTTTTTATTTACAAAAACAAGGGATTCCGGTAATACCAAATATAAGATGGAGTGATGAATCAAGTTATGAATATTGTTTTCTTGGTGTTCCAAAAAACAAGATAGTATGTATCAGTACACACGGGTGTTTAAGATCTAAGCGTGATAAAGAAATATGTCAAAGTGGCCTAGAAGAAATGCTCAGGGTTCTTCAGCCAACGGATGTATTAGTACATGGATATATGCCGGAAGAAGTTTTTGGTAGATTTTATAATTATGCCGATTTCCATAGATATCCTTCTCTCTTTGAACAAACGCATAAGAAGAATAAGGAGGACGAGTAATGGGACTTGGTTATAAAGGTGATACTGGTCATCACCATACGATTACAGAAAACTTATCTTCACTCACTTCAAATTATGATTATCATAACGGATACTTCGGTACAAGAGGAAAAGGTAATGGAAAAGTGAGAAATATAGTAAGTGAAAATCCTGTGAAAACTGCTAAGGATTTTTATGATAAGGCAGCACACGGTGGGATTGAACGTCAGATGAATAATGGAAAAGGTGTTTACACGAAAATGAAAGATGGTTCAATACTTTCATTTCGTGAGGTATCTTCAAGTGATGGAACCCCGGCAGTTGAGATAAACATTAGTAATAGTACTGAGCACGGTAATATTAAATACCAAAAAATACATTTTGTGAAAGGATAATAAAATGAAATCAATAGATATGAGATTTGATTTGAAAATGATTCAGAATTGGATTGGGAAATCATTTAATAAATACAAGTGTGATGCATTTGACTTCACAAATAGTGTCACACAGATTGTTGGCCTGTATATAGGTGATAAAGTGTACTCGTTGACTAACATACAAGAACCGGTTGATTATTATGGTATTTCAGAAGATATGGCAGTTGCAAAACTTTCTGAAGTGGAAGAAGCAGATATTAAATCGGCTTTTAAAGATGTTGAAATGATTTCCACGCCAGTAGGTGGAATAATAAAATCAATTAAGTTAATCAATGAACAACAAAAGATGGCATTTAATGAAGAACTAGTTTATGAGGTATGGCTTACAAGAGCTATCATTTTTGAAGTGGGTGACAGGGAGATTCTGTTTGAAAAAGATACTGTTCCATTTTCTGAAGAGATTATAATACAAAGAGGCTATAATTTGATCGAAAAGATTTCTGATAATGAAAGCTTTTTAGAAGATTGGGATGAAGAGTATACTCCGGAATATTCGAGAGAGATGATAATGGTTTCATAATAAGGATTCTTAGATTTATTCTTAGGTCCCCAATTGGGTCCCCTAAAGAATGAGTATCCTGAAACCCGCTTCCTTTCTGGGTTTGCGGACTCAGGGAGTATTTGAGCCCCGTCTCGCGCTTTTTTCTATGGAATCGCATAAACACAGGAAAAACCGCTCTTGGCCTTGAAAATACAGGGTTCGGAGCGGTCTTTTTTTGTTTGTTTCTATCCCCTATTTTAATCCATCATACTTTGCAAATATACAATAAACAGTAGCACTGGTTGTGTTATTTTTCATTATGGAATAAAAGTATTCGGATATCTTAATAAATAGGAATCAAACAGGGAGGAAACGGGTTTGCGTACATTGAAAATCCCGGACGATGTTCTATGTGAAACGCTGTTAGATGAATACGGGACGCCAGAACAGGTACGCAGACATTGCTACGCAGTGGCTGAGAAGGCAAGATGTCTGGCAGAGGGAAGAGCAGTGAATATGGAGTTGCTGCTGGCGGCGGCGTTGCTGCATGACATCGCAAGAACCAAAAAGGATCATGCCTCAGTCGGCGCGGATTTCCTAAAAGAACACGGCTTTGCAGATGTCGGAGATATCATAGCTGTTCACCATGAGCTGCCGATGCAGGAAGAATTCCGGATCAGTGAAAAGTCCCTTTTGTTCCTTGCGGACAAACTCGTTCTTGAGGATCGGGAATGTACGCTGGAGGAACGTTTCCTGAACAGTATGAAAAAGATCCGAAGCCCAGAAGGCCTGAGGAAACTGGAAAAGCGTTTCCGACAGGCCGGCAAGATATTGAATCTGTTGGAAAGAGAACGTGGGTTACAGGAGGTTTGATATGGCAAATAAACTCGAATATCATGTTCGGGACGATATTGAAAACGGAAGAGATTTCGTCCTGGCAAGAATCGTTGCCACCAGAGGGTCTAGCCCGAGAAAAGAAGATTCCATTCTTATCATGAACGATAAGGGACAGTTTCTTGGAACTGTCGGCGGAGGAAAAATAGAGGCGGAAACTGAGAAAAAGTGCAGAGAAATATTTGCCCGGAAAAACACAGAAGGGGAGCTGTTCCGATTTGTTCTCAATACAGAAGAAGAGGGGGCGCTTGATATGGCCTGCGGCGGAGAAGCTGATATTTTAGTACAGTATATCAGAGCTGACATGCCGGGGAATGTCCTGGATTATTTTGTCAATCAGGATATTGCATACCTATTTGGCGGCGGACATGTGGCACTTGCCCTCGAACCTGTATTGCGGCATATCGGCTTTGATACAGTTATTATTGACGATCGTTCCGAATACGCAAATCCGGAACGCTTTCCCAAAGCGATGAAAACGATAGCGGTCGAGCATTTTGCAGATGTATTTGATGAACTCGAATTTGATGAAAACAGTTATATCGTGATCGTATCAAGAGGGCATATGGGAGACCTTGAAGTGTTGCGGGAGGCACTGAAGCAGCCTAGTGCATATCTTGGTATGATCGGGAGCCAAAAAAAAGAATCGGATCCTGTTTGAAACCCTCTTGAAAGAGGGTGTAACACAGCAGCAGATCGACAAGGTATATGCCCCGATCGGTGAAAACATCTATGCGGAAACGCCGGAGGAGATTGGGGTAAGCATTGCGGCAGAAATGATTCGGGTCAGGTCCGGACACGGGACCAGATAGAAATCGGTAGAAGAAATATATTATTTATATTTTGAGAGGTTGATAAAGATGAATCCGGGCAAAACAAAGATTCAATATAAATCGTCCGTTACTAGCAGACAGATTGCTTTTACGGCGATGTTCGCTGCATTGATTCTGATTGCTACATATGTTTTTAAAATCCCGACACCGACCCTGGGATATATCCATATCGGGGATGTGTTTGTACTGTTGGCCGGAATTTTCCTGGGACCGGGTCTCGGCGGCCTGGCAGCAGGTATCGGATCCGCGCTGTCAGACCTGTTCAGCGGTTATACCGTCTGGGTTCCGGGTACTTTTTTTATCAAATATCTGATGTCAGTGGTCTGCTTTTTCTTATATCAGTTCCTTCAGAAACGGTTCAGGAAATCAAAACTCGCGATTTCCATTCCGTCACTGATTTTTGCCGGTATTGCAGGAGAAGTAGTCATGATAGTTGGATACTTTTTTTATAAAATTCTGGTTATTGTGCTGACAAATGGTTCTTTTACAGGAGCAGGACTGGCATCAGCGATCACACTGTCTCTTGCAGGAGTGCCTTTTAATATTGCAGAAGGTGTAGTAAGTATTGCTCTGGCAGTTGTTTTAGCACCAGTTTTTTCAAAGCTCCGAAAAAACACAGACATCGCAGGGCAGTAGCGGTGATTACGTTATTATGAAAAAGACAGGGATTATCAGAAAAACACAATCTGTCTGTCCGGTCTGCCTGAATAAGGTGCCGGCAGAACTGGTCAGAACAGCAGAAGGCACAATCGTTCAGAAAAAAAGCTGTGCGGCACATGGTGAATTCTGCGTGCCGGTCTGGAAAGGATTCTTTGACTTTGAAGAATGGGTTCAAAGGGAATTACCTTTGACGGAGGAAGAATCTCAGTCCTGTAGCGGGAACTGCAAAGCCTGCAGTACGCACCCGCAGGGAACCTGCTGTGTGATCTTGGAGGTGACCGCCAACTGTAATCTGAGATGTTCCTACTGCTTTGCCAGAGGTGGAGAGTATGACGAAATGCCGTCGTTTGAAACCTTATGTGCAGATATCGACAGAATCGTTGCACTGGCCGGTGACCCCCTTCTGCAGTTTGCAGGGGGAGAGCCGACGCTTCGGGATGATCTGCCGCAACTGGTGCGCTATGCAAAAAAGGCGGGATGTGCCTATATACAGGTTAATACGAACGGAATCAGGATGGCGGAAGAAGAAGCGTATGTCAGGTCTTTGGCGGAAGCAGGACTGGATATTGTGTTTCTGCAGTTTGACGGGACAGATGATACCGTTTACAGAAAGCTGCGCGGCAGAGATTTAACAGAGGCAAAGCGCAAAGCGATTCAAAACTGTGATAAGTACGGCATCGGGGTTACATTAGTGCCGACGATTGTGCGCGGTATCAATGAGGATTGTATCGGAGAGATCATCCGGATAGCAATCAGCATGTTTCCGGCTGTCCGCAGTATTCATTTTCAGCCCGTAACCTATTTGGGACGATATCCGGGACTTCCGGCCACAGAAGACCGTTATACGCTTGATGAACTGATGCGGGATCTGGTCACGCAGACCGGTATTCCAGAAAACACCCTCCTGCCTTCCCGTTGTGATCATGCAGCCTGCGAATTCCATTCTACTTTTATGATCGATGAGAACAGACGGTTGGTTCCGGTTTCAAACAGAACTTCTGACAAAAGAGTCAAGCGGACAAGCCCTCAGGACAACCGGCGGTATGTCGCGGCTCACTGGAGCAGAAACGCGGAAAATGATCAGGAAACGATTATCATTGGGAAAAAGGATGAAATGGATTTTGATACATTTATCCGTTATATGAGGACGCGGACACTGAAAATTTCCGCCATGGCTTTTCAGGATGCTGCCAATCTTGATCTTGAACGATTGAGTCGCTGCAGTCTGCATGTGTATGAAAACGGGAAGCTGCTTCCATTCTGCAGGAAATATCTGTCACCATTAGTAGATGACTGATGAAATGTAAAGAAATAACAACGGAAAGGAGACAGAAGATGAGTCAGTACAGAGCACAGTTTATTTCCAGGATATGTTGCTGTTATGTATATGCGGATAAATATATTGAAGACATGGTCATGCATATGAAAAGTGAGATCCGGAAGCTTTCAAAGGTACCTTTCTCCCTGCAACTTCGGATCCTGGACTCATATGGGAAAGAGCATGTCTTGGAAACGGATACGGAAGCGGGATTTCAGTGTCCAGAGGCACTTTACCGACAGCGCTGTACAGAGCTGCTAGTAGAGGTACTTTGTGTAGCCGCCTGCGAGCCAGAAAAGCTTCAGGAAGTCATTCATATGGCAATTACGGAAAGTGCGGAAGAGAACTATTTGACGCCTTTCTTCTTCCGTGAGGAGACTGAGTAATGAGCTTGAAGTCAGTCCCGATCATATGATTTCTTCGAGAATTGTTAAAGCATCCTGAACAATCGTTGGACAAATATCAAAGCAGACACCGTCATTCATTGCCCGTTCGAGATCGCCGTCTTTTGAAAAATCATAATCCTGAAGCAATTCTCTGCAGATGATCGTACCGTGTTTTTCCTTAAATCGTTCGATAAATTCTGCGGTAATTCCCATCATCTGAATATTTCCTTCTTCATCACCGATCACGGAATGTCCGTATGCCAGACCGATCACAGCCATGGCGCCGGAAACGGCACCACAGACTTCACCCTGGAAGCATCCGCCTCCAAAGGGTGCCATTAACTGGATCGCCTGTTCTTCATCCATTCCGAATTCTTCCGCCCATTGGCTGATCACAATCTGCGAGCAATGTCTATATCCACCAAACAGAGCACAGATGTCTTCCTTTTTCAAACTGTTTTTCATAATAATAATCTCCTTACTTAAAGCCCACCGGCTGCCATTTTCTGAGGCAAAGCTGTCGCGTTATCCTGCATACTTTCGGGAACGATGAAAGTGATAGTCGGGAAATAAGAACACTATCAGGCTGTGAATCTTCAAGTTTTTACATTTGGTATAAGACAAGAGTTCTTCTTACGATTAGAATAGTATCATAGTCATCATACAAAATATTGAAAAAAAGAAAAAAATTGTAAAAAGACAGGTAATTACCACGCAGGCAGTTTCTTGTAAAACCGAAAAACTATACGGCGCAAAACCGGATTCTGTCAAAGAATGCGCGGATCGTTTATAACACATCAGAGACACTGTTGAGCATTTACGCAAAATGGATTGGATATGAATTCAAATCTCTGGCACATAACAGATAAGCGCAAGAATTGAATAAGATTGATCAGCCTTCCGTGACTGATGGCCTTAACGGTTTGCAGATGCGGGAGGTTTTGCTTTTTCAATTTCAGCTGCGACAGCCAGACCAAGTGCAATGCCGACTGCATACAGTACCAGTAGACGGATGTTGTCTGTAAACATTTCCCGATCTGTGAAGATGACAGCCAGAGTAGAATAGTAGAGGTTTTTTCCGGGAATCAAAGGAATGCATGAAGGAATAAAAAAGAGACGACTTGTAACAGGAAGTATTTTTGCCATAATTTCTCCATATAATCCGACTGCAAAAGCGGCCGTCAGAGCAGCAAGGAACACATGGCATCCCAGACTGAGCATGAAAAGATGGGTAAACCAGCAGATGAAACCGCCGATGGTCGGGTAAAGGATGTGTTTTTGAGGCACATTAAAAACCAGGCAAAAACCAAACGTTCCGCTCGTTGCAAAGAGCAGCTGAATGCAGTTTCTCATGAAGTCGTTTGAAGTAACGGCGTCTGTGATGGTCCCCCTGATCAGCAGCATAGATACTGTAAATCCTGCGGCAATGCAGAAAGCCTGCAGAAGACTGTCCATCAGTTTTTCATAGCTGGATATCATGTCTCCGCTCAGAATATAACGGATGGAGTTTGTAATTGCGATTCCAGGAATCAGTACCATGATATCACCGATCAGAATCTGGTTGACATGAAGATCCGGTACGACCAGATTGAACAGATTAATGCATATGCCGGTCAGAAAGGATATCGTCAGGAAGAAAAACAGTTGGGAGGAAAAGAACGGCTTGATCCATCTTTGTATCGTGCAAATGACAATTGCGCCAAGTGCCGCGGCAAAGGCATCTTTCAGGCTGCCGCCAAAAAAAATGGCAAATGATGAGGCGGCGATGATCTGTCCGATATATATCTGGAGGTCAGCAGGACGCTGTTTCGCAATTGTTGTAAGATTATCTTTTAATGCTGCCAGCTGCATGGGCGTTGCAGAGCATTTTTGGCATAATAAATACAGAGATTCCATTTTCCGGCAATCAATGGAATCTCTTTTTTTGATTCTTCTGCTTTGCGTTATGGTGAGATCATCTGCAAATTCGACAGTAACAACAATGCTGGATGTAATCGCATAAACCTGAACAAAAACCGCGCCATAGGATTTTCCCAGCTTGCAGAGACTGCTTTCAATCAGGGAAATCTCAGTTCCGGCATCATACATTGTTTCGCCGATATTCAATAACTGGCGCACCATTCGGTCTGCGTCTCTTCTGTTTTTAATAACCTGTTCCATATGATTAGACTGACCTTTTATTATGTTAGGCCCGGTTATATCAGAACGATCGTTACAGTCCGCCGGCCACCAGTTTCTGTTGCAAAGGTGCTCCGGTATCCTGCAGTACATATGTAATATATTCTATAAATCGTTTCATTGATCGGGTAAGATACTTATCCTGATTCATAACAAGCATCATATCCTGCGTCAGAAACGAATCCGGAAACGGAACATGGCGGAATCGGCTGTCATTATCCTGCATGCTTTCCGGAACAATGATCAGACTTTCGCTTGAAACAGCAATTTCTTTCAGGGATTTATAGTCATTCAGCGTCATCATGATCTCAGGTACAAAGCCTGCCTTGCTGCAGGATGCAAGGAAATTGTGATGTAGATTAAAGAGTCCGCTGAACAGTACAAAATTCTGGGTCTGCAGTTGCTTCATTTCAATATGACTTTCCTGATAAAGCGGATGTCCTGCCGGGATACACAATAAGACATGTTCTCTGCGAAGCGTTTTTGTCTGAAATTCCTTGTTGAAAAGCGGTCCTGAGATGATAGCCATGTCATATTCATTATCGGCCAGTTTCTGTTCCAGGACTTTGTCCATATAATCTTCATATCGCAGGTCAATATTCGGGTTGCTGTTGATGAAATCAGGAATCAACCAGTAGGGGAATGAATGCAGTACTCCAATCGACATGCCGATTGAGAGTGGCTCCTTCTTATGTTCTTTCATTTTCAAAACATGTTTGGAAATACAGTCTCGCCTGGCAATCAGCTGTTCAAATTCGTGGAATACATAGTTGCCGTAATCCGTCATCGTGATTCCTGTGGTTGTTCTGGTCATGAGTCTGCAGCCGAGCTCAAGCTCCAGTTCACGCAAAGCTTTCGAAATAGCCTGTTGAGAAAGCCGGACACTTTCTGCCGCCTTATTGATGCTGCCATATTTTCCGGCAGCTACAAAAAACTCAATCTGCCTGAATGTCATACCAACATCTCCTTTCTGGTTTCAAAAGTCCTGTCCTTCTGCAGTTCACAGTACCTAGATGTCACGATAGTTGTCACTGATAATATTTTTTCCACAGATTGACCGGTGTCTCTCCGGAAAATCGTTTTAGATCCCGAATCATATGTGCCTGATCAGAATATCCCTGTTCAACAGCCAGCAATGCCTGTTCCGGCTTTTGTCCGTTCTTTTCTAATGACTCGTATCGCTTTAATAAACTCTGGAAGCGGATGACTTTCTGGAAGTTGCCGATCGTATATCCGGTATGTTCACGAAATATCTTATTCAGATAGTATGGTGTGTATCCTGTGATATCTGAAATTTTATTCAGGTTGAAGTGGCATGAAGCAGCGTTGTTCAGGATCAGTCTTTCAATAAAACACGCCAGTTCAGAATGTGTGTCCTGTCGGACAACAAGCATGTTATCAAGTGCGTTTATCGCATAGTCATATTTTTCCCGCAGGGAATCTTTCTGATGAAGCATTTCCATAAAATGAAGTGATTCCTCATCACAGCACGTGACTTCATTTTTTTTGTTGATCATTTCGTTGGCATGTATACCAAACAGTTCAAAAGGACAACCTGGTTGCATCCGGATGCCAAAAACATCTGTATTTTTCTTGTGATAATAGTAGGATGGCGTTAATTCTTTTGCAGGACCGACAAGTGCGATCGAGCAGGTGTTTTCGTCCCGATTCCAACTGAATAAAACATCAATAGTTGCGTCAGGAATAGCATTATTAAGAATACCTTGGGCGGTTGTTTTATAGGAGTATACTTTGGCAACAATGCTGCCGCCAAGAAATAATGACTGATAGTCCTCCGCGTAATGGTTGACATCCGGCTGACCAAAGATAACATCTCTTTGAATGACGGTCTTTTCACACATGAATATTCCCCCCCAGTATATAAATCTTTCATTATGGTAGAGATATCATTGCTGATTCAATATTTCTTTTTATAAGCAAAGTGTGAAAGTCTGGAAATATGAACATCATTATTATAACAATGATTCTTTCATATCGGCAACTGATATTTTCTTCTTACATGGAGAATTATAGCATGCCGGAAAGCGGTCAGAATTGAAAAAAAAGAAACAATAAAAGGACAGGGAAAAGACAAGCGACCGCATGATACTACAGCCGCCTGCCTTTGGGTGGATGTGTATTCAAAAGAATGCATGAATACAGAACAAGAGGTTTTTATTCAATATGGTATTGGTTCAGATCGACATCCAGAAAACTGATCTTCTGATTTCTTGCCTCCTCACCGAAATGAACGGTACAGTCAAATCCGATCTTGGTTCCAAAGCCAAATGCAGTTGCCGGATTCAATTCGTGACAGGCTGCGTTTGGAATCAGAATCATATCTTTTGCTGCGTCGCAACGAGTTGTGATTGCCCGCATGACATCTTCTGAATCGAAGATATTTACATCTGAGTTTACTACCGTTACCATACTGAGCGGCGGGAAAGCGGCAAAGGCTGCCAACATGGCATTCTTTCCCATGCCGGGACGAGTGGGCTCCATTTGTACGACACAACCGTAGTTTGCACAGTTCCCGTGAGGCAGATGTACGTTTTTTATGCCGCCAACCTGGCTCTGGATTTTGGAAAGGATATCTGCTTCACAGGTTGTACCTACAGTGTTCCATACCTCTTTCCCGGGTAAGAGAGTATGCATAACAGGATTTGCTCTGTGTGTGATGGCTGTCACTTCCGCAACCCAGCGATCATCTTTTGTCGCATAATAACCGCTGACCTCACCAAACGGACCCTCCGGTTCCCGAATGCCGGGCAGGATCTTTGCTTCGATTACAACCTGTGCTTCGGCAATTCCCTCGACATTCACGGTTTTACTTCGGGAGAGCTTTAATGGTTCGTTTCGAATCACAGAGGCAACACCAAGCTCATCTTCATCAATGCCGATCCCGCCAAGTGTCGCGCACACATAAACGGCAGGATCGACACCGTTGTTGATCGTGATCTCCAGCGGTTTGCCCATTTGTTCTGCTCTTTCATAATAACTCCGCAGATGCCTTCCGACATCCATAAGGATACCGAGTCGGTTTTTGTCTGCAATCATACAGCGGTGGATGGATGTGTTGCGGACGCCTGTGTCCGGATCTTTTGCAATAATGACACTATTTGAAAAATAGGGGCCGCCATCCGCCAGCGCAAGAACAGGGACAGTCAGCGTATTTAAATCCGGTTTTAAGGAAATGACTTCCTGACAAGGGGCGTTTTCAATGATGACCGGTAATTGCGGATCTGCTTTAAACTTTTTGCAGGCTTCTCCGAAAAAAGCAGGAACCTCACTGCCTGGGATGTCAAACATCGTACCAATAATCTCACGATTCCACCACAATCCGATGACTACCGGAAAATCCTTTCCTTTCACATGCTCAAACAGAATAGCTTTATCGGATCCTTCATATTTTTTGGCAATTCCTGCCAGTTCATGTACACAGTCCACTTCACTTTTAACGTGAAGCAGTTTGCCTTTTTTATCTAGATGATCGATGATCTGACGGAAATCCATAGATACCTCCTGATTAGATACTTACATCATTGCCGGTGATGATGTAATGGTTTGCATTAGTTGAATTTGATCTTCTCTACACGATGCGCAATCTTTGGATAGAACTTTGCTGCAAGCAGTACTGCACAGATACCGGCAACCAACTTGGCGATAATTACCGGAATGATCATTTCTGCATTAACACCGGCTGTAAAACTCAGGTGATCGCCAAAGACAAAACCGGCCGGGATGGCAAAGGCTGTGACAACAACTTTTCCTTTATTATTCATATCCTTCATCATGACGAATGCAGGAATTGCATTTGCCAGCGCCGCGATCAGTCCTGCAGATGCTGTATCATTCAGTCCGAGAGACTGGCCAAGTTTGCTCAATGGCTTTTCAAACGTACGGCTGATCCATGTGATCATGGGAAGTGCTCCCGCAAGCATCAATGCGATCTGACCGACAATCATGATTCCTGATGTCAGAGGAGACAAACCGGTCTCATCGGGCTCGACCATCAGGCGAAGTACAGGAAGACGAATGCCGGTAAAGAACTGTATGATTGATACCGCAAGTGCCAATGTGATCAGTGCAATCATAATGATACCAAGTATGTTGAAAATCTTCATGGTCAGCTCGGGTTTGAACAGAAGGCCCAGAGCAACAATGGCAGCGACAATCAGCAGAGGAACCAGGTTCAGCAGCATATAACCGATACTGATGGGGTAAGGTGTCAGCCGCATTGCAAGACCG
>CADBRG010000253.1 GCA_902797015.1 uncultured Lachnospiraceae bacterium | reverse complement strand
CGCCGATGACCATCATCTGAACTTCACTGGTTCCTTCGTAGATCTCTGTGATCTTCGCATCACGCATATGACGCTCGAACGGATAATCACGTGTGTATCCATATCCGCCTACCAGCTGTACGCAGCGGCGTGTGATATCGGATGCTGCTTCGGAAGCTTCCAGCTTGCCCATAGCTGCCAGATGTGAGTACGGCTCGCCATCCTGCTTAGCCTGTGCTGCACGATAAACCAGAAGGCGTGCGCCGTCGAGTCTTGCCTGCATGCTGGCCAGTTCGAACTGTGTATTCTGGAACTTCCAGATCGGCTTACCAAACTGGATACGCTCTTTTGTATAAGCAACTGTCTCGTCGATCGCTGCCTGTGCAATACCAAGTGCCTGTGCACCGATACCGATACGGCCGCCATCCAGAGTCATCATAGCTACCTTGAAGCCCTTGTTCAGCTCGCCAAGAAGGTTCTCTTTCGGTACGATGCAGTCATCAAATACCAGCTCGCTGGTGGATGATCCGCGGATACCCATCTTCTTCTCGTGTGCGCCTACGGAGAATCCCGGGAAGCCACGCTCTACGATAAATGCGGAGATACCCTTTGTACCAAGCTCTCTGTCTGTGATCGCAAATACGATAAAGGTATCTGCAAAACCGGCATTGGTAATAAATACTTTATTTCCATTCAGGACATAATGATCGCCCTTGTCAACAGCTGTTGTCTTCTGCATCGCTGCATCTGTACCAGCACCCGGCTCAGTCAGTGCGAAAGCGCCCAGTTTTTCACCGCTTGCAAGCGGTACCAGGTATTTCTGCTTCTGCTCTTCTGTACCGAACGCATAAATCGGCCAGCTGCAAAGAGAAGTATGTGCAGATACTACTACAGATGTTGTAGCGCAGTAATATGCAAGCTTCTCGCAAACACCGATATAGGTCAGATAGGACTGGCCTGCTCCGCCATATTCCTCTTCAAACGGAACACCCATAAAGCCCATCTCAGCGAGCTGATGCCATGCATCTTCCGGGAATTTTTCCTCTTCATCGATCTCAGCTGCCATCGGACCAACTTCGTTCTTTGCAAAGTCGTCAAGCATGTCCAGAATTTCCTGCTCTTCTTCGTTAAATTTGAAATTCATACCTTTACCTCCTGGTTCTATTCACGTTTCCCTGTGAGATAGTTAAAACTTTCACGTACTATTATAGTTGCTTCAGGAGTTACTTGCAAGTAATTTTAAGTTTACAGATACACAGATGTTTGACAAAAAATTGTCAATTTTTAGTGCATTATTCCTATATTTTCTAAATGTAAGCGTTTTTAGTTGATTTTTTCCCGGATTTGTCTGCCGATATAGATCCATCCGCGGTCATGATACATGCGTCCTGAATAGGCATCGTGTGGATCGTCGATGAATGTTTTACCGTCCCTTATGACTCTCTTATAAACCGGATCGGCAATGACAGTATCACCACTGTTTAAGAATGCTTCGATTGCCTCTTCTCCTGTCGCATGGACATCTGTCATCCGCAGGATCCCGCCGTCCTCTTCCATCGGGCAGAGGATTTTGACATTCGATGCGCCAAGCTCATTTTCCAGATAAAACCGGATCGATGCGCAGTGTACCGGCTCGCCGATCAGGCGAACGCCGGACCAGGATGTTTCGGCATTTGAGGATTCGGACTGCAGCTTTTCTTCCGCTTTTTGCAAAACGGGCTGCGCCTGTTCAAACAGGCTGTGACACGCTTTGGTATGATGTGCTGCTTGAATCTTTTCGCACATCACATCCATCGCTTTTTCACCACACGGCAAACCAATCACATACGGAATGCCGAATTTTTCATAGAAATACTCTGCTGCCGGCAGACCTGTCACGGAAACGACGATGTTTACGTCCGCCTCCGGTGCTTTTTTCAGATCTTCGAGTGAACAGCCCATCGCCCAGTTACTCTGAATGGAGAAGCCCATTTCTTTGATGGTCTGCTCTAATGCCTCGACATTGCCGCTCACCGAAAAATCCAGCGGTGTTACACCGAGCAGGTTGACGGAAAGATTTTTGGAATCTGATGCAGAAGCTGACCGGTCAGGTTTCGGGCTGTCTGTCACGGATTCTGCCGCAGCTCCTGTCGCCGGCGGACAAAACCGCTCCGCGATCGCACGAAATGCCATGCCTGCGCCGCGCACATAGGTATCCATTCCATTGGTCGCAAAGCCGAAGGACGGAATGCCTGTCCGCTTTTCGACCAGACGCATGATGCCTCTGACATCGGTTCCCATATACGCCGGCAGTACGGACAGGGATAAGACGATGAATTTCGGATGCTCTTTTTCGGCAACCGCGCAAATGTCATCGATGATGCGCTGGTCATTTCCGAGGATCGCGTCCTTTTCGTTCAGGCCGGATACGTAGACCATGCTGTCCATCGTGTACCAGCGCGGTTCGTCGTGTGTATTATAGGTAGAGTTGCACCCGGAGGCGTCATGCATGACGATCAGCCCGCCAAGCTCATAGAGTGCCGAGTTGATGCCGAACAGGTCGGCTGAATAGGTGCAAAGGTTGTGATAAACCTGTCTCATGATTTCTCCTTTAGTTGCAGTGGCAGCCCCAGGCTTTGACCTGGATCAGCGCCGGAACATCGCTTTCTGTTTCATACGCTTCGATCATACGCTCTGCCAGCTCACACACTGCGTGGAATCCCCAGTTGCCGTCGTTTTCGATCCAGTTGACGAAGTGACTTGTTCCTGTAAAATAGGCAGCTTTTTGCCCAATCGCCAAAATCTTTTGTCCGTTCTTTTCGGCCGTTTCTGCCTTGCTGCGGTCTGCCATCCTGCAGGCATAATTGATCGTTGCACAGAATGTGATCTCCGGAGCATTGTCCTTCAGCCACTGTAAGTCATTCTCTTCCTCGGGCAAAAGGACATCCGCGTAGATTTCTTTTACATTGAAACCATACTCGATCAGCATTCTTGCCAGGGAACAGTATCTTGGAAGCACCTCATGATCAATGGCGATCGGTGTATCGCCGATGACTTCTTTTGCGCGGGTAAGTGCAGCGACTGCTTCTGATTGCATTTGATCTATGGCGTTCAGCAGTGATGCTTTTGTCAGCTGCTCCCCGATTTCAGGCAGTTCCTCTGTCGCCAGCCGGATCAGGGCATCCCTGATATCCGGGAAATGATAGGTCAGCGGCAGATAGATTCCTTTTTGGTTCAGCCGGCGCTCCAGTTTTTTCGCGGAGCGATGTGCAACCGGGAACGAATAGAGATTTGCACAGCTTTTCGCCATATCTTTGTATTCCTGATAGGTTGTCATCTGTGGCAAATCCCGCACTGTAAATCCTGCTTCTGTCAGCAGGCGATAATAATCGTTGTCATGGCTTGCGGGAAGGTTGCTGCCAATGAGATTGACGGATGTTTTTTCCTGAACTTCGGGAAGTTCCAGTGCATCATACAGTGTGACATGCATCAGTTCTTCCGGTGTGATATGTCCTTTTCTGATCGTCGGAATCATATAACAGGGCACGAAGGCAATATCAGGATAACACTCCCGCAATGTCTTATAGATGTATCTTGAATCACAGGCGATGAAATGATGAATGCAGCTTGTGAAGATCATCATGATCGGCGGATGTTTTGGCAGCCTGTCAATGATCTCACAGATTCCGTCGATCATCACCTGCTCCAGTTTTCCCTCATAGATATCCTTGTCATCCAGCATGATCATGGAAAACCGGTCCATACCTTCATACTCCAGGACGGACAGCGCTACGCCGCGCATGCAGGCAGACGCACACAGATACACCATGTAGCTGTCCGGGATCAGGATCGGCGTATGCGCAACGGTCCAGTGTCCTCTTGACGGCGAAGTGTAGGCCAATCCCGGCTGAAACGGGACGACTTCCGTGCTGACCTCTGTGATCGGGCGACGAATGATGCCCGTCTCTGCAGTTTTTGGTTCATGAAGGTTTTTGAGCATAGGTTTCTTCCTCTTGTTTCACAGCCATGCCCACTCATAGAATCTTTACAGATTCTATTTCGTGAGGGCTGTCGCCCTATAAAAGAATCCATAGGAGAAATGCTGCAAGTAAACTTGATCCTTTCTCCTATGTATTCTTTTGCATGGCTTGTAGCTTAGCATATCCGCGGTAAAAGCTCTCCGCCCGGCTGCGGCAGGAGTGTCTCTGCGCCGATCTCTGTGGTCATAACGACTCGGCCCGGCATGTCCTCTGTGATCTCGCCGATGATTGCCGCGTTTGCGGAATATTTTCCTTTGCGAAGCTCTTCTACGATGCCTGGCGCCTCTTCTTTTGGTGCGATGATGACCAGGCGGCCCTCGCATGCCAGATACAGTGGCTCTAATCCGAGCATTCCGCAGACGCCTTTGACTGCGCCGTCTACCGGAACGTCTTCTGCATTGATGCGGATGCCGACGTTGCTCTGCTCCGCGATTTCATATAATACTGTGCCGACACCGCCACGTGTGGCATCTCTTACAACATGAATGTCTTTTGTTACAGAGAAAATGGATTCTACGGTGCCCCAAAGCGGTGCGCAGTCACTGTCGACATCTGCTTCGATACCGTACTCGTCGCGCGCCAGCAAAATGGTACAGCCGTGCCGACCGACATCACCGGTCACGATGATGGCATCTCCCGGTTTTGCAAGCTTACCTGATGTCTGAACGCCGTCCATGATCTGTCCGATTCCGGTTGTCGTGATAAACACGCCATCCACCTGGCCTTTTCCGGCCACTTTTGTATCACCTGCTACGATGCAGACGCCTGCTTCCTTTGCGGTCTTTTCCATTGCTGCTGCGATCTCTTCGAGTTTGTCCATCGGGAAGCCTTCCTCGATGACAAATGCACAGGTCATATAAAGCGGCTTTGCGCCCATGCAGGAAAGGTCGTTGACCGTTCCGCAGATGGAAAGCTTGCCGACATTTCCGCCCGGAAATTCATACGGCGATACAATGAAGCCGTCTGTTGTAAATGCAAGCTTTTCTGCGCCAATCTGTAATACTGCTGCATCATCTGATGTGAACTGCGGATTTGCAAAATGTGCTTTGAATACCTGGTCGATCAGCTCTGCGGTCTGCTTGCCGCCTGCGCCGTGTGCCAGGGTTACTGTTTTTGACATAGTTTGGTTCCTCTCTTCCTATCTGTTATACGCATACCATGCTGCGCAGGTCCCTTCATTGGAAACCATACACGCGCCGACCGGATGCAGTGGTGTGCAGCCGGTTCCGAACACCTT
>CADBRG010000252.1 GCA_902797015.1 uncultured Lachnospiraceae bacterium | reverse complement strand
TTGAGTATTATCATCAGCAGCTGATTGCCCGGAAGGACAAGTTTCAGCATGTATTTGATGAATGGGAGCTTTCCGATGAGATCATAGAACAAAACAAGATTGGGCTAGCGGATGCGGATGATTATGATAGTCATGTTCAACTGAGTTTATATATCCAGGAGAAAGGCATTTCGTTCAGAGACCTCGCAGTCAGCGGATTAGTAAAAGAGGATGCGGACGATGCAGGTATGTACGCAGATGTTTTTTATGGAAGGATTATTGTCCCAATATTTGCGAAAACCGGCGAGCCGGTTTCGATGGTGGGACGTAGCTATCTGAGCAACAGGAAAGAGGCGGCTTACCTTTGGCTTCCGAATACACCTGTATTCAGCCAAAAAGATAAAAACAAGTGCCGTCAGATATTGCATGATATTTGGAATCCCGGCCAAACGGTTCAAGAGACCACCGTACAAATCCCGAGGCTTGGATAAATCACCTGAATCAACAAGACAATACTATACAAGAATCCGCAGACTGCCAATGGACAGCTTGCGGATTCTTTGTGGTAGAGCATTGTTCAGATGTATGTACAGAACTAAGAAATACTAAAAATCAACCCGAAACAACCTCAGGCCGTTGCTTATTAATATAATCAAATTAATGGTGCGTAGCGATGGCTTCATCAACCCGTTGTTTGATTAATGACGGTGTGATATCTTCCCAGTAGTTGATATAAATAAGATTCACACCATTTTCCATACTCCTTAACTATTCTTTCTTCAAATATGCAGCCTGCAGATCTTTAGTCCATGGTGGAGGAACAGTACGGCCCATCCAGTTACGGATCCTTGAAATACACTCATAATGAAATGTATTGGATGGGATATATTTACCGTTATTACGCTTACACATATCAATGCTCTTCTTTAAGCGTATACAAAGTCATAAAGCCCAAAGAGCTCAGAGGTTTGTTTCTGCCTTATCACACTATGAGGTGTTTCGAAGAATACGAGAAAGTTATAGAAAAACGGAGAAATGAATAACGATATAGAGAATATGAAAGGCTTCGACGCTAAATCAGCTAGGTCGAAGCTTTTTTTATGTCCTTTTTTGCCCGAAAATAGGTAAGAGGTCATTCCTGAAAATGCATGCGACAAAATCGTCCCATACAATCAGATACTATATGCTTGCAGGAACAGGAGAGAGCTTATAGCGGGAGGATGTCTTAATGAAGATTTTTATAAGTGGAAGCAGTCGCAGTCACTCGGATCAGAAACCCAATACACTTCCTAAGGAAGTGAAGGAACGATTGGATTTATACATGTTGAATAATGTCGCTATTCTTGTTGGGGATTGTTCCGGCGTAGATCGCTTAGTACAAGAATATCTTCATAGTGCAAAATACCGGAATGTTACGGTATATGTTTCCGGTGGCGACAAACATACAAGGAATAATGCAGGCCATTGGGGGGAGAAACATGTCAATACCGGCAGAAAAGTCGGATATGGATTCTTTCGGGAAAAAGATTTTGCAATGGCAGAGGATGCGGATGAAGGACTTGCTGTTTGGGACAAAAAGAGCAGGGGTACTTATTTGAACATGCTTATGCTTGCGGCACTGGGAAAAACTTGTGCTTTATATCTTCCGGATGAAGGCCGATGGCTAGATATCCGGACAATAGAAGACCTGAGACCTTATATTGGTCAACCAGGTGAGCTGGGGCAAAATGAAATGATGAACACATTGGAGATATGCGGATTTTCTGAAGAAATGAAGGAATATCTGATCAATGGGGAAAAATTATCACCATGGAATATGCTGGATATGATCTGTCAAGCCCCAGTGAACCTGGGAAGTAAATTACATACGATAATGTGGTTCATGAAAGAACGCAATCTTAATTATGAGATGTTTGAGTCGGTCCGACGAGATATCAGCGAGGGTAAAGATTATAAGATGATCAAGAAGAATGTTTGCCGTCTTACAGATTTCCCGACAAAAGGGTTATTTTGGTCCGATTTGTTTGAGGCATACCGGGAAATGGCGGAGGCATATGACGCTTTTTCAAAAGATTTCGATCCGGATGATCAGGTGCTTTATCTGTTCGAAGAGTGGTATGATCCGGATCTCCTGTCGGAGAAATCGTCTCCTGTTGGAATCTTTTATTCATTAGCGCAGGTTTTTGAATATATAGAAAACGAAGAAAGGGAATGGGAAGATCCGATTGATGTCTGGTGGAGAGTGGAATTGTGGGAATCGGATGACTCTGATAATGCGGAGCATCGGTATAACTACTATATCTATGACAAAAAGATCTGCTGGTTTGAAAAAATGAAGCCGGTCATTCAGGAAAATGGGAATAAATATTATTTGATCGAAAACCGGCGCTATCTTTCCGGACGGGTGGATTTGAACCTAATGACACCGTTCCGGACGGGAGATATTGTAGCTGTCGATTGTCGTCCATTTGGCCCGGCATTTCACGCATTGGTCATGGAAGCAGATCATCAGAATGATTGCTGCTTCCCGGGAATCCTGTTTCGGATTCCGTTTACGGATAAATGGCGGTTGACGCCTTTGAAACATAGAAGGTTTTATAAGGACGCCGAAGTTGACTTCTACCAACCAAGGTTGTCGCCGCTGTTTCGGATTCATTCCATTCGGGAAGAAGAACTGGGGATAGAAAAAGATATTCTTTTAAATGCGAAAAACGCACTTGACGGAAGCGAAGAAGATGCAGCTTTATTCTGGGATAGCTGGCATGTAAGTGAGCCGTTTGATAAGACAGAAGAACAGCTTTTAGATTTGCTCGATAAAATGAATGAGAAATCATGACTGGGTTGGAAAGGGAGGTTCTTATGGAAATCAGAGTGTGCAGCAGGGGAGAACTGGCAAGGGAAGCATATCATCCGTTCGAGAAGAAAACAGCCGTGATCAGTATTGTGGATTCGGATGCGGAACCGGTCGTTTTAAAGCATCAGCCTCATTATCTGCTGCGGCAGTCGTTTGATGATTTTGTTGATACCTATGATTTCTTTGAGGACTGTGACGATGTGTTGATCCCTGTGTTGTTTTCAGAGGATCAGGCACAAGAAATCGTATCATTTGTGAATCGCTGTAAGGATGATGTTGACCTGTTAATATGCCAGTGCGAATTTGGCCAGTCCAGAAGTGCCGCGGTGGCAGCGGCAGTTGCAGATGTGATTGCAGGAAACGGCAAGCGCTTTTTTGAAGATAACAGGTATTCGCCAAACAGAAGAGTTTTCGAAATGCTGCGGAAGGCATTTGGGAGTTAAGGAGGAAGTCTGATGTTATTCTATAAAGTCACGGGAATGCTTCCTGAAGAAGAAACAAATCAAGATAATGACAACCGGATTCGGCGCAATAAGGGGCTGCGTTATAGGCGGCTTACAGCTGAATTCAATGAACGTATGGTGTCAGAGGCATATGGCTTCATATCTGAAATCGATGGGTCTGAAATTACATGTGGGATGGGAGTATTTCAGAAAAATGATATCCGTGCTGTGGCAGATTTGTTTTTAAAGCATTGTGGCCTGCACGTATCAGAAATAAAGATAACGGAGACTACGTTTGCAATATGGCGCTGTTTGCTCCGCAATGCAGATCGTTGCGGATTTATTGAGGATGATGAAAATATTTTGGAAGAGCTCGAACTTAGCAGCCTTGAAGGGTATCGACGGGGTTTTAGTTTCAGTGAATATATGATTGGAAAAATCAATGATTGCGAGTCGGCGTATGCAAAAGCAAGGGAAATGATGGCTGAGGAAACACTGATCCCGGAACTTGACCGGATCAATAACGGGAATAAGCGAATGGCATTCGGTCATCCGGTCCATTATATGATCGAGGCGGATACACCAAAGATAAGAAAGGACCTTTCTGAGACATTGGTCTCTGCCCTTTATTACAATGACCGTATAAAAAGCAAACGGTATTGCCACGTGTTACGCATTTCACATCACACGCCTGGTGCGTCTTATGACTTGTTTTACAAGAGTTGCAGC
>CADBRG010000251.1 GCA_902797015.1 uncultured Lachnospiraceae bacterium | reverse complement strand
TCATCGCCGATCTGCTCTCCTGCATCCAGAACGTATGCATAGAGTTTTGCCCGCCACTTCCACGGAAGATCTCTTTGCAGCATAAAATACTTCCGTACCTTTGCCGGAATCTCTTCCTGTCTGTTCCAGGTCCGCAGGAATGCTTCATAA
This sequence comes from uncultured Lachnospiraceae bacterium, assembly GCA_902797015.1. Classification (GTDB taxonomy): domain Bacteria; phylum Bacillota; class Clostridia; order Lachnospirales; family Lachnospiraceae; genus SY8519. The sequence continues at coordinate 3,665 of CADBRG010000251.1, read as the reverse complement.
AGGCCGGCCACTTTGCTGTCTTTATCGATACCGCTGCGGAACCAGTATGCGTATTCCGGCAGATAACTGTTGGTTTTGATCAGATAGGAGCAGATTGCCTTGAGCATCTCATCCGATGGATTCTGGGCATAATAATCGGTCATGATCCGGAAGGTGTGCGCACGAAAAACACTGCCTTCGGAAAGCTGTGCCCAGAAACGTTCCGGGATCTGCGGCAAGTGTATCTTCTTTTTCTGCATCCAGCGAACCAGACGCTGCTCAAATTTTCCGCCTGCCCGCAGGTACTCCGGATACCTGAGTATGATCTGTGCACCTTCATGGTACAGGATCGGATTCGCGGAATACTCCGTCATGAACTGTCTCAGGAAATTATACCGCCGTTCATCATTCCGAAGAAGCGCTTCATCAGCGGACAGCAGTATCCAGGCAAGCACAGGATGACCGGAGTGCCGCTTATACAGCTCTCTGATATAATAAATGACTTCTTTATGATATTCCGGATCAGGATTGCGGAAGGTCGTCAGATACTGATAGAATCCTTCCACAGGTGTCCGCTTCAGGTTTACCTTTTCAGAAAACGCCTCCAGGATCCGGCCGCCTCTCGTCTGGTCACCGGTCGAAAGATAAACATAGGCTTCATAGAGCGGAAGCCAGTTGTTTTCCGGGAACCGGCGGATCGCAGAGGAAATCTGCCGCAGCGCAGAATCCTTCCACTCGATCAGAGACATCCGGCCGTTTTTGTAGGCCATATATTCTTCTGTCAGATGCGCCTGCAGGGAAACAATGGTCTCATCCCGTTTTTTGATGCGGAACTGTTCGGACACGACCACGATCTCCATCTGCGCACTTTTTCTGATATCTTCAATAACAATGCGTGCAAAATTCCTTCCGCCATGCATCAGATTCGGAAGGATGGTATATGCTACCTCCATATATCTGGAGGAAAACCCGTTTTCCGGGACCGCATCGGATGCGATTTTTACAAACGGTGCATCGCAGCTGACCGTAACCGGAAGATATCCCCAGTCATTTTTTTCGATCCGGATGCTTTCCCTGATCGGCTCTCTGCCGATGACAAAGGTCTGTTTGTCTTCTTTGACAGAAAAAGACAGGCGCTCTTTACAGCCGCATCCGACAAGAAACTCTTCCATACATGCAGAATTGATCCCTCGTGATGTGATCGCATAATACAGGTTTTTCTCTTTTTCTTCACCCTTACGGAAAATCTGTGTAAACTTTGCCGAACGGAACAGATTCAAAGCCTCCTGCCAGTTCAGCTTTGCCAGATTCGTAAAATCTTCAAGAGACTTGATCCAGCCGATCGAAGTATGGGCATAGTTACGGGTCGTCCGTACGTGATAGGGATAGATATACTCTCCCGCATTGGAGGTGATGACGAAATATCCTTCCTTTTCATCACCCTCTTCCATGTTTTTCCCGTGATACTCAAATAAGACCTGTACCCGTTTTCCGTCAAACTTCGGCGTCATACAGATCAGATTGTCATCAGGACACGTGACCAATCCCCTGACAGGATTCCCCGTTCCCGAATAGAAAGAAAAACTGCCCTGACAAACATCATGTTCGATTACCGCGATCTGAAGATCCTTCTCCGGCAAAACGATCGCCGGTGCCGGTGTTTCGACCTTACCGCGGATGATATCCTGTATCTTTTTTCGCATATGCGTCCTGTCCTGTTCTCTGGTTGCTTTTTTTCCTCATATGAGGTAGTTTATTGATTGAAACCTGAAAAAAATTATAAACGATTTACAACATTCTTGCAACTTGGAGGCCTGAGAATGCAGATAGAACACAAAGACCATTTTCACGGAAGTGATCTAGAACAGATTGAAGCAATTTACGGAATCAAAAAGGAAGAAATCACATCCTTTTCCGCAAATGTAAATCCCCTGGGGATCTCTCCGTTATTAAAGAAAACACTGTCAGAACACATCGATTCCATCAGCGCTTATCCGGACCGGGAATATAAGTCCCTTAGAAAAAGCATCGCTGCTTATGCAGGGACAGACATGGAAAACATCATCGTCGGAAACGGAACGACCGAACTGATCGCTCTGTTAATTCAGATCCGTCAGCCGAAAAAAGCGATGATCATCGGCCCGACCTATTCGGAATATGAACGCTCTGTTGAGATTGAAGGGGGATCTTCTTATTACTATCCCTTGAAGGAAGAGGATGACTTTGTACTCGATGTTGAGGATCTGATCGGAAACTTAAATGAGACCATCGATCTTCTGATCGTCTGCAATCCGAACAATCCCACCTCCACAGTCATCCCTGCCAGCGATATGAGAAAGATCCTTGACGCGTGCAAGCGTTATAATATCTTTGTGATGGTGGATGAGACCTATATGGAGTTTGAGGTTAACATCAACAAGCTCTCATCCGTTTCCCTGACCAGATATTACAACAATATCATCATCTTAAGAGGCACTTCCAAGTTCTTTGCCGCACCGGGACTGCGTCTGGGATATGCGATCACTGGCAACAGAGACATGATCAAATATATCAACACACATAAAAATCCGTGGATGATCAATTCTCTTGCTGCGATTGCCGGTGAGATCATCTTTTCTGACAGCAAATACATTGAGGAGACAAAAACGCTGATCGCCACAGAGCGGGACCGCATGTGTGAAACATTACAAAAAAGCGGGAAATACAAAGTATATCCCGCTTCCGCAAACTTTATTCTCGTTCGGATCCTTTCGGATGAGATTACATCCGGAGAAGTCTTTGAAAAAGCGATCCGCGAAAAAATGATGATCCGCGACTGTTCTACTTTCCCGTTCCTTGACGACAAATACCTCCGGTTTTGTGTCATGAGCCCCGAAATGAATACCAAACTCTTAAATTGTCTGACGTCGATCTGACGTCTGCTTAAAACAGAAACTTATCCGCGAAGTAGCTCTCAAGCTCATCGATCGGAATCCGTACCTGTTCCATGCTGTCCCGTTCACGAATGGTGACAGCATGATCTTCTTCTGAATCAAAATCATAGGTGATGCAGAACGGTGTTCCGATCTCATCCTGTCTGCGGTAACGCTTACCGATGTTACCTCTGTCATCATATTCGCAATTATAGATCTTTGACAGCTTCTGATAAATCTCTTCCGCCGGTCCTGCCAGCTTCTTAGAAAGCGGCAGCACACCGATCTTAACCGGTGCAAGTGCCGGATGGAAATGCATTACCGTTCTGGTATCTCCACCCTCTAACTCTTCTTCGTCATATGCGCCGCAAAGGAATGCAAGAACCACACGGTCTGCGCCAAGTGACGGCTCGATGACATACGGAATGTATTTTTCATTCTTCTGGTCATCAAAATAGGTCAGATCCTGGCCGGAAACATTCTGATGCTGGGTCAGGTCATAATCCGTACGATCTGCGATGCCCCAAAGCTCTCCCCAGCCAAACGGGAACAGGAATTCAATATCGCTGGTTGCCTTACTGTAGAAAGAAAGCTCCTCCTTATCATGATCACGGACACGCATCTCTTCTTCCTTCATGCCAAGAGATTTCAGCCAGTTGATGCAGAAGTCTTTCCAATATGCAAACCACTCCAGATCGGTATCCGGCTCACAGAAGAACTCAAGCTCCATCTGCTCGAATTCACGGGTACGGAAGGTGAAATTGCCGGGCGTGA
>CADBRG010000250.1 GCA_902797015.1 uncultured Lachnospiraceae bacterium | reverse complement strand
TGCGAAAGCGGAAGGTCCGTATCTGCGTTATCATCAGGAATATCAGCCTGATCTGGGCTGGGGACCGCAGGCACTTTATCCGGCACCGGCATTAGAGCAGCTTGGCTGCCAGTATGTCAACTGGCCGGGCGGCCCGAAGATTCCGGATCTGAATGCAGGCTTCCAGGTGGTTGACCGTGAAGAAGGATATATGTCCGGAGAAGAATATCTGGAATTTGCAGAGGATCCGAGTGGATTTGTTATGAGAAAGATCCTGCCGAGACACTATGCAGCGCTGAAAGGTCTTGAGATGGTTGACTTCTCAAACATGATCTGGCAGCCGGGGCTGTATGGCATGATCCCGTTCTCACTGCCGCCGGTCAAAGCAGCGTTTGATCTGCTGGCTGATTCCGGACAGAAGATGCTGCACATGGCAGAGAGTGGCGGAAAGATCATGGGTATTCTGGCAGGCATGGGCTTCCCGAGTGCATGTGATCAGGCGTTCTTCGCACCGTTTGATGTATTTAACGATACCCTGCGCGGATTTATGAATACTACAATGGATCTTTATGAGTATCCGGATGAGATGCTTGAAGCACTCAAGGCAGCAACAAAGATCCAGGTACGCAGCATCAAGCAGCAGTTTGCACGTTCTCCGTGGATGAAGAATGTTGTCTTCTTCCTGCACAACGGATTTGATTCCTTCATGAGCCGTGAGCAGTTTGAGACCTTCTACTGGCCGGGGCTGTTGGAATGCACCAAGACAGTCATTGAGTGCGGCGGTATCCCGAACCTGTATGTTGAGGACAGCTATGATGCCAAGATGGATATCCTGGCACGTGATCTTCCGGCAGGAAAATGTATCGTAACACTGATCAACTGCAATGTTGAGAAAGCAAAAGAGCTGTTTGCAGGCAAAATCTGTCTCTCTGGTGGTGTGGATGGTGTTCTGCTTGAGCACGGCACAAAAGAGCAGGTTATCAAGCAGGTCAAAGACACGATCGATCTGTGGGCGCCGGGCGGCGGATATTTCTTAAATTGTGATGTCAGCCTGGACAAAGCAAAACCGGAAAACCTGCATGCACTGTTTGAAACAGCTAAGACATACATCAAATATTAAAGGGTTTATGTAATCCGTTTCTTTACCTCTACCTAATCATAAAAGGCTCCATGCGAAAGAGATCATACTTTTGTGTGGGGCCTTTTGCGTGTGAGATATGGCAGAAATAAGAAGGCAGCATGAAACGTGAAAAAGACCGGAAGAGTCTATGCTCTGCCGGCCTTCTTCATGTAATAAAGTAATGGATTGGAAATCGAGTACTTTTTAATTACTTCTGGAAAATGGTGCGTCCGTATTTGTTAACTTCTTCCATATAGATGAACCAGTTCTTTTCTACATTCGGGATGTAGTATGGCAGATAGCGCCAATCCGGGTTGCAGTATTCATCCATCGCTCTATGGATCTCACCGATGATGGTTTCCGGTGTTGCATCCGGAGAATCGATGATACGGTTATTGATACCGCCTGCAAATGTCATCTGCTTGCCATAGGTCTCGAGCAGGTACGGAATGTCATTTTCTACCATAACCGGGTTCCATGCGTCGATGCCACACTCGATCATGTCCGGAACGATCTGCATGTTGTAGCCACAGGAATGATGCATGTAAATCATGCCATACTCGTGGATGCGGTCTGCATAACGTTTCTCGTTCGGCTTAATGAACTCTCTCCAGAGATCCGGATCCATGAACATGTTGTTGTTCATACCCCAGTCATCATGCATGTGGATCATATCCGGTTTCAGGAATTCGTATGCCTTGTCGATGCATTTTAATTTGTATTCACACATTGCTTCGAAGAACTCATGTACTTCGTCCGGATATTCGTAAAGCGCGCACATTGCGTTTTCCATTCCGATGAGGTGATGGAGTCTTTCGAACTGACCGGAAAGCATCAGGCAGGAAACCACATGCTCGTCACGGTTGACATGCATACCCTGCAGCATACCCTGGAAGATCTGCTCTAACGGCATGAAATCGATCGGCGGGAACTTTACATGCTCTTTCCATTCTTCCATGTCATCAAAAAGAACAAAATCTTTTGCAATCGTGTTGCCGTCTACGATCGGGTTCGGTCCCTGGTTGGTCCACATAACGCCCCATGCGTCCGGGCCGGTGCCGTACGGATCGAAGGAGCCGTCCATCGGGAAATAACGCTCGCCCGGGAATACAACATCTTTGATGGTGGTATATGCTTCCGGAATGAAATCTGCTTTTTCGCCTCTTAACAGTGCTAACATAGCTTCTTTTGCAGTCTGCATTTGGTTTCCTCCTTTATCTTGATTTTAATCACGAAACATTTTCTGTTAATACCAGAATAGCAGAAAAACAGTGCGTTCAGAAGCAGTTTTGAGTAGCAGGCGCTACAACCAAAGGTTTAAACAAGAGTGAAAATGAGCAGCAAAATACATAAGATGTGATGATGATTGAATACATATTGAAACTCATAGTTGTGAAGTTCCAACTTTTTCTTTTATTGACATCTGAGTTAGCGTCCGTTAACTTTGTATTAAAAGCAATACAATCGCGGAGATTTCCGCAAAGTAACAGATTATTTTTAGAAAGGATGGCATGTTATGAGATTAGAAGGAAAAGTTGCAATTGTTACCGGATCTACTTCAGGTATGGGAAGAGCAACCGCAAAGCTGTTTGCACAGGAAGGCGCAAAAGTGGTTGTTACCGGAAGAAATGCAGAGCGTGCGCAGGCTGTGGTTGATGACATCAAAGCTGCAGGCGGCGAAGCAATCTGTGTATTGGGTGATGCGTCGGATCCGGCTTTCGCGGAAGAGATTGTGAACAAGACAGTAGAGCAGTTTGGCACGATCGATGTTCTGGTTAACAATGCAGGAATGCTCAGCATGTCTCCTTTGATGGATGTTACACTGGAAGAGTGGGATAAAGTGTTCCGTGTAAATGTGGATGCAGCGCTTCGTTTGTGTCAGCTGTCTGCACCGATCATGAAGGAAAAAGGAAAAGGTGTGATCGTCAATATCGCATCCGTTGCTTCCTTTGCGGCACATCATGGTTTTGCGGGATACATTTCCTCCAAGCATGCGATGGCCGGTCTTTCCAAATCCATGGCATGGGAACTTGGACCGGAAATCAGAGTCAATGCAATCGCACCGGGATGCATTCATACTGCAATGGTAGACAGCATCGGAGGTGTGGAAGCGCTGCAGTTTATGGTAGACAATTGTCCGGTAAAACGTGTTGGCCAGCCGGAGGACATCGCAAATGTTGCACTGTTCCTCGCGACAGATGATTCTTCATTTATGGACGGACAGGTCATCAAGGTAGATGGTGGCTTCGAAGTATAATAAAAAAAGAACCGGCCTAAACCGGTTCCAGTTCAAATTCTTCTTTCAGATCCGAAACGATCCGCTTCAGTCCCTGGAGCGGATTGTTTTTGTTATAAATCAGCGCGGTATGGAAAATCAGCGTTTTTCCCGGATAGTCAAAGCATTTGACGTGCGCACGGTCCATATCCAGAAAGGCCATTGGGAAAACACCAAATCCCGCTCCCTGCCGCAAAAGGATCAGCATGGTGTCAAAGTTCTTGACGGGGCGGATGTTTTTACAGGGGATGTTCAGATAGAAATTGTCCTTTGCGGGAACCAGATAATGCTCATCATCCATTTCCATTTTGAGGAAGGTCTCCTGCATCATATCCTCTACCGTGATGGTTTCTTTCATAACCCAGGGATGGGTCAGGGAGACGACGACCTTGGTTTCGTGCTCGGCAAAGGACAGACAGTCATAACCAAATAAATTGTCCTGTTCATGAACGTTGGTCAGCAGAAGATCCAGCTTTCCGTCCATGAGTTTTTTTCGCCCTTCCTCGAGCTCGATCATTTCCAGACTGATCTGATAATCCGGATAGGATGCCAGAAGGAAGGAAACGATCGGAGATACCAGTTCTTCACGCGGCAAGGCTGAGAAAATGCCAATCGTGACACGGACCTTATCGTTACGGATAAAGTCTTTGACATCAGCAATGGTTTGTTCATAATCTTTTGTGATCGGGGCAAGCTTTTGCTGCGCAAATTGCCCGAAGCGCGTCAAGCTAACGCCCTGTGGAGAGCGGGTGAAAAGTGTTCCGCCCAGCTCTGCCTCCAGCGCGTTGATCTGCTTGGTCATGGCCTGCGGGGAGATGAACATCTCCTGTGCGGCAGTCGAGAAACTGCCGGTCTCCGCGGCTTTTAGAAAATATCGGATCTTCTGATACATGGTTTTAGGATAATCGCTGTATTGACAGGTGCTTTACATCAATGATAGTTGCCGTATTTCATCGTGGTCTCATACCATGCGTCAAAGTTTGCTTCGCTGTAGTGGTCCATTACGATGGAGCAGTCCATGATGAAGCCGCCGCCCGGTGCACATGCATCAAGCATGCGTTTGGTGTCTTCGATGATTTCTTCCGGTTTGCCGTAGGCAAGCTTTGCACCGGAGATGTTGCCGCAGATGCACATATGGTCTTTTAAGACCTGTTTTGCTTTTGCGATATCGATCTGCTCAAACATGCCGATGATGCCCTTCGGGAATTCGTCGCGAAGGATCTCGAGGCGGGTATGGTATTTTCCTTCAAAGAAAATGTATGGTGTCAGGCCGAGTTCAAGCTCGTGCTCAATGACCTTCCGAAGGGAAGGCAGGTAGAATTCCAGATAGGTTTCGTTGCTCATGAAATCATCTGTTCCGCCATGGAGCGGCATGAAGACATAATCGAGACCGGCAGCCTTAACCTGGTCAACGCCCTGCAGTGCAAATTCTGTCATGACATCAATCGCAGCTTTGACTTTGTCAGGAATCTCTTCAAGATCCATCGGCAGTGTCAAGTATCCGCGCAGGTTATCAGCGAGCATATCGTATGGCGCACCAACACCTAAGATACAGCCGAGCGGACACTGCATGGAAAGCGCTGTCTCATTCAGGATGCCCTGTGCCTCGAGCCATTTCGCAGACTGGTCGCCGGCTGCCATCAATGCCAGAAGGGCTTCATGGACTTCCGGGTCTGCGAATGCCGCCATGGAAGCATAGTGGCCGAACTCCACGACGTTGTTAAAAGAGATTTTAGAAAGACCTTTTAATTTTTTGTGTCTGCGCGGCCAGACCTTGGTCATGAAAAAGTGTGCCGGATTGGCGATGAATTCATCATACTCATCTTCTTCCAGATAGGTCGCGTCACAGATCTGGAAGCTCTTATTCAGGTCAATTCCCCAGGTCGCGCCCGGCCAGTGGATCGCAGTAGTTCCAAGCGGTTCCATGACATTGATCGGATAGTCTGCCGGTGCCCAGAACAAATCGCTCTCATAGCGGGAGAGGAACTTCTCTACGCCTTCCTTCATATTGCGGAAATCCATCAGCGCTTCATAGCCGGAAATGCCGCCTGCCTGTGCGTAAACAAGGTTCACTTTTGGGGCGAAGGGAACACGGTCACCTTCTGTTAAATTGATTGCTGCGCGAACGCGGTCGATGCGTTTCTGTAAGGTATTCTCTGTTTCATAAGCCATGGTGAATCCCTCCTGTGAAAAGGTTGAGGTGTCTGCTGGATGCTTGTGTATTTCAAGTGTGGTAACCGGTGGGTAATTATAAGAATACTTTACCACGATTTGGGAAATTCGACAATTTTATGTTAGCTTTCTGCCAACTATAATTCTATATTTAAAACCATATGTCTAACAAAAAAACCCGGCTGACAAATATCTGTCAGCCAGGATTAACATTTTTTACAATCTTTTTACCACAGGAATGAGAAGAACTCATCTAAAGAATTGCTTCCGGAGGATCCGCTGCCGTACTGAGACCCGTAGGAATCGCCGCCATTTCCGTAGAAGTCGTTCTTTGAGGAGCCATCCTGTGAAGCGCTTCCTTTCTGGTCGGAATTGCTGTTTTCAGAAGAATCATTCGCTTCCGCGTTCTCCTCAGAATCAAGGGTTACCGTTACAGTCTTCTCTTTGTATGTGCCATTGCTGTTTCTTGCATAAGTTACTTCAACCTTTGTGCCTGCTTTGTAATACTGGAGCAGGTTTTTTAATTCTGTCAGACTGCTGATTTCCTGTCCGTTGAAGGAGGTGATGATATCACCCTTCTGCAGGCCGGCTGCCTGCGCACAGCTTCCGTTAACGACCTGGGAGATATAGATGCCGACCGGAAGGCCATAGTTCTCGGCAGTCTGTTCATCGACGTCCTGTCCGTAGATGCCAAGGTATCCATAGCCGCTTTCAAGCTTGCTCTTAGTTTCTTCGGTCATCAGTTTTTCGAGGATCGGTTCGGCACTTGAGATCGGAATCGCAAATCCCATTCCTTCTACCGTTGTATCTGAGAACTTGGCAGTATTAATACCGATCAGCTCGCCTTCCATGTTGAACAAAGCGCCGCCGCTGTTGCCCGGATTGATGGCGGCATCTGTCTGCAGCAGTGTGGAAGAGGTGTTTTCGTCAATCTCGACTTCCTTGTCTAATGCACTGATGTAACCGGATGTGACAGACTGACCATAGCCGAGTGCATTACCGATCGCGACGACCTGATCGCCTACGCTTGCACTGTCAGCATCCGCAAAAGTTGCGATCGAGATGTTCTTTAAAACCTCATCGTCCACATCCGAAAGGGAGACGGCAATGACGGCCAGATCATTCGAGGAATCTGTTCCTTTCATGTTTGCTTCATAGACGGCATCTTCCGAGTCGTTAAAGCATACGGTTAACGTGTTCGCACCTTCCACAACATGATAATTGGTTGCGATCAGAAGCTCATCCTCATTCTGTCCGATGATCACACCGGAGCCGGCACTTTCGATCTCCGCACTTTCTCCAAACATGCTCATGGTCTCGGAGACACTTTTATTGGTGATCGCGACCACGGAGGAAGTGCACTGGTCAGCCACCTGGGAAACGGTCATGCCTTCCGCAAGAGAAGCCGTTCCGGATGTCACTTCATTGTTTTCTGTTTCATTTTGTGATGTCTGGGAAGTGGTGGTAGCGATCGCAGTCGGTGCGGTTGTGCTGCCATACACATTTTTACCTGCCGCAAAGGATCCGAATACCATACCGCCGCCGACACCGCCAATGATCAGTGCGCAAAGCAGAGAGCGCAGATAGATATTCGCAGTCTTTTTCTTTTTTCTGGGTTTTGCTTCCTGATAAACAGAATCCCAGTTGACGTGTTCGTAGTTTTCATTTTTGGATTTTTTCAGTTGAAACATATTCATTCCCTCCGAAATACTTTTTTGCTTACGGTGTCATCATACAAAGAGATTGTTTTCAAAACTTGTTTTTTTGGTGAAGAAACTGTGTATTTTGTGACCATTTTGTGAAGCCTTTATAAAGTCGTTGCCAAATAACGTGACAATTCCGAAGAGATTTGCTATCATCGTTGATGTTTTATAAAAACCGGCCATAAAAAGACAAATAACGGCCGGCAAATAAAAGCAGGAGGCATATAATGAAACGTTATATAAAAAAAGGAACTGTCATTGCTCTGACTGCGGCAATCGTAGCGACAGCCGGTCAGACGGTAGCGTTTGCGGCAACAGAAGGAGATTATGATTCAAAAGAGACCTATTTATCACTTGGCGCAGATTTGAGTGAAAGCGAAAAAGCGACCGTTTATGAACTGCTCGGGCTGAAAGAGGGCGAGATCCCGGAAGATCAGATCCAGAAGGTGACGAATGACGAAGAGCATGAGTATCTGGATTCTTATATTCCGTCCAGCCAGATCGGCAGCAGAGCGCTTTCTTCCGTTCTTGTTACGGAAGCTGCAGACGGGAAGGGAATCGATGTTACGACCAAAAACATCGGATACTGCACAGAGGGAATGTATGAAAACGCACTTGCGACAGCAGGCGCAAAGGACATTGACGTTGTCGTAGTGGGACCGTTTGAGATTTCCGGAACCGCAGCGTTGGTAGGCGCCATCAAAGCATACTCTGAAAAGACAGGAGAGAAGGTCGACGAGGAGACCGTAGACGCAGCGATCGATGAGATGGTCACCACGGGTGAGCTCAAAGACAGCATTACGGAATCCGCACAAAATGGGGAAGTTTCCGATGAAGAGATAGAAGGCATGGTAGCATGGCTGAAAGAACAGGTCGCAAACAGCAGCGATGAGGATCTGGATGCTCTGATCGATGAGGGCGAGCAGAAGTTCGGTGTTTCTCTGACAGAAGATGAGCAGTCACAGTTAAGAGAACTTCTCAGAAAGCTTTCTTCTCTGAATCTTGATGTGAAATCCTTGAAAGATCAGGCACAAAGCATTTATAATAAGCTTGATGATATGGGAATCCATATTTCATCAGAAGATGCAAATGGAATCATTCAGAAAATCATTGCAATGTTGAAAGGTTTCCTGAATAAATAAAAAGCCGACAGGCGGGATGGGTAGTTATGAAATATGAAATACATAATGACCGTATCGTGATGCGGAATGAAAGCGGGAAAGCGGTAGCGCAGATCCAGTATCCTGAAGTAGGGAAAAATGTCTGCGAGATCGCACACATTTACGGAGAGAACTCTCCGGAGGGGCGTGCACATGCAAACCTTTTAATGGAGATGGCAGTTGCGGAAGTCAGGAAAAACGGACGCATGCTGATCCCGGGATGCGCATTTGCCTCACACTGGTTTACCAAGCATCCGGAAGAGCAGGACGTAGTGACGAGCTGGGAAGCCCTTAAGGAAATGGAAGCAGCGCTCTACGGAGAAGCAGCAAAGGAGACACCTTCCGATCAGGGAAGCGTTACACAGGATACCATTATCATGACAGACCGGCCGGTCAGGGACATCAGGGAGCCTGAAGCGCAGACTTACACCGCAGACACGCAAAAAACGATCGAAGACGATGCCCGCTCCAGAAAGGAACGGAAAAAAGCGGAAAAAGAATCCCGCAGAAAAGAGATCGCAAGACAGCAGGAAGAAGCAAGGAAGCAGGCGATCATAGAGGATGCAAAAGAAGAAGAGGAGAAGATCCGCAAGGGCGAGGAGAGACTGGACAGTTCTCTGACGGTAGTCCTGCGCGTTCTGCAGGTGATCTCCATGATCTGTATGGCAGCCGTTCTGGTGCTTTATCTTTCTGCGGCGATCACGGAAAAGGTATATATCGTAGACAGCTTCCCACAGTTGATCTGCCTGGGATTGTCTGCATTCATCGTAATCTTTTGCGTAATCCAGATCATCTGGATCATGACCAAGAGAAGACTGCGCGACGAATTCGGAGACAAGCTGGATGTCCGGTATGATGCCGGCAGAGGCGTGTTCGGATTTATCATTATTCTGATCTTCTCATTTGTTTGCGGACTGGCAATTAATTTTGTGCCAAAAGAACTGGTAGAGATGATCG
>CADBRG010000249.1 GCA_902797015.1 uncultured Lachnospiraceae bacterium | reverse complement strand
TGTCCCAGGATCTTTTCGCCGTCCGTTTCATCGGCATCCGTGATCTGATCTGCCATCGTTTTCTGGCTGTTATGCTGTGTCAATGCGTTCGCAAGAGACTGTGCTCCACTCTGTGACGAAGCATTCTTCGTCATCATCTTAATGAGGATCGGCAAAGCAATTGAGATCAGCATCATGATCTGTTTATTGGATGCACCTGTTTTTTCCGTCAGTGTATTTACGGAAGAATCCGTCGTCATGCTGCCCTGAAGCATTTGAAATAAATTCATATCGTCTCCTTTCCTTCGCATTCTGATACAGCGAATTTACATAATACTGTTTATAGATAAATTATACTGATTATCCAGAAATTGCTCAAGACAAAAAATATCTGTTATAATGGTACGAGCCAGAAAACAAAGGAAGAAAAATCCATGAATCAGCAATATATTCCCACCACAACAAAAGAATTGCAGGACCGCGGTATCTCGCAGCCGGATTTTGTCTATATTTCCGGCGATGCCTATGTCGATCATCCTTCTTTCGGTCCGGCGCTCATCTGCCGGCTCTTAGAATCCAGGGGATACTCTGTCGGCATGATCGCGCAGCCTGACTGGCATGATCCTGCGAGCATCGCGGTATTCGGTGAGCCACGACTGGCTTTTCTGGTGTCTTCAGGCAATATGGATTCCATGGTCAATCACTATACCGTCGCCAAGCATCATCGGAAAACAGATGCCTTTTCTCCGGGCGGGAAAATGGGACTGCGTCCCGACAGAGCCGTGATCGTCTACGGCAATCTGATCCGCAAGACTTTTAAGAAAACACCCATGATCCTCGGTGGTCTTGAAGCGAGCTTAAGACGTCTTGGTCATTATGATTACTGGTCAGATTCCGTGCGCCGTTCCATTCTCCTGGATTCCGGTGCAGACCTGATTTCCTATGGTATGGGCGAGCATTCCATTGTTGAGATCGCAGATGCGCTTGCGGCAGGCATCGCAGTCAGTGACCTTTCCTTCATTCCCGGGACTGTTTATAAAACCAGGCATGAGGATGATATTTATGATGCCATCAGACTCCCGGATTTTGAAGACATCCGCTCTGACAAATCTGCCTATGCCGACAGCTTCCGCATCCAATATGAAAACACAGATCCGTTTCAGGCCAGCCGTCTGTATGAAACCTATGACGGAGCGCTGTTTGTCGTACAGAATCCGCCTGCTGCACCTTTATCAGAAATAGAAATGGACGATATTTATGCCATGCCTTTCACCCGGTCCTGGCACCCGTCTTATGACAAGCAGGGTGGCATTCCTGCCCTGTCTGAGATCCGCTTCAGCATCACGGCAAACCGCGGTTGCTTCGGCGGGTGTAATTTCTGTGCTCTGACGTTCCATCAGGGACGTATTATCCAGACCAGAAGTGAGGAATCGATTTTAAACGAAGCTGCTTTGATGACAAAGGATCCGGCATTCAAGGGATATATCCACGATGTCGGCGGTCCGACCGCTAACTTCTTCCGGCCGGCATGCAATAAGCAGCTGACACACGGGGCCTGCAAAAACAAACAATGCCTATACCCTGAGCCCTGTAAGAACTTAAAAGCAGATCACTCTGCCTATGTCAGCCTGTTAAAAAAGCTGCGCCGGGTTCCCGGGATCAAGAAAGTCTTCATCCGTTCCGGCATCCGGTTTGACTACATCCTGGCCGATCCGAAAAAGGACTTTTTAAAAGAACTATGCGCACACCATATCAGCGGCCAGCTGCGCGTTGCGCCGGAGCATGTCTGTGATGAAGTGCTCGCCTGCATGGGCAAGCCCAAAAATGCGGTCTATGAGAAGTTTACAAATGAATTCAACAAGGTGAACGGACAGCTGAAAAAGGAACAGTACCTGGTACCATATCTGATGTCCTCCCATCCGGGAAGCACTTTAAAACATGCGATCGATCTGGCACTTTATCTCAAAAAACATAAGATCCGTCCGGAGCAGGTACAGGATTTCTATCCGACGCCGGGTACCGTTTCAACCTGTATGTACCATACCGGTCTGAATCCGTTGACGATGAAAAAAGTACACATCACGCGCAACCCGCATGAAAAAGCGCTGCAGCGCGCGCTGATGCAATACTGGGATCCGAAAAACTATGAACTGGTCAAAGAGGCATTATTAAAGGGCGGCAGGACAGATCTGATCGGATTTGATCAAAACTGCCTCATACCGCCCCGTAAGCTCTCAGGTAATAAAAAACAGAGAACGAAAAAACGAAAATAGATTATTTGTGATAAAGCTTATTGGTCGAATACTGTGCCTCACAGGTTAAGTTGATTCCAAGCTGCTTAAAGCTGCGCTCATCCACTGCTGAGAGAATAACAGAAGAATGTGCTTCACATCCTTTCAGCTTCACAAGCTGCTCCATCGCTGCTTCCGCAACCGGATCACTCTCCGCACTGATCGTCAATGCGATTAAGATCTCATTGATGTGAAGGTGCGGATTTTTATTGCCGAAATGCTCCACTTTTAAATGCTGGATCGGCCGAATGACATTCGGCGAGATCAGCTTCACTTCATCATCAAGACCAGCCAGTACCTTTAATGCATTCAACAGCATCGCAGAGGAAGCCCCCAGAAGATCTGATGTCTTTCCTGTCACGATCTGGCCATCCGGCAGCTCGATCGCCGCAGCCGGATTCCCGGTTATCTCTGCCTTTTCATTCGCTGCTGCGACCACCGGGCGGTCCGCTTTGGTAAGCCCCGCCTTCTGCATGATCAGCTCTAAGCGGTTCGCATCTTCTTCAGAGCCGCTGCCTTTGCGGATCTGGCAAAGCTCATTATAGTATCTTCTGATAATCTCCTGATTTGCCGCTGCACGGACTGCTTCATCATCGAAGATGCAGTTTCCTGCCATGTTAACGCCCATGTCGGTCGGCGAATTATACGGTGATTCCCCGTAAATCTTCTGGAAGATCGCCTTCAATACCGGGAACACTTCCACGTCACGGTTATAGTTCACGGTCGTCTCACCATACGCATCCAGATGGAACGGATCGATGATGTTGACATCATTCAGATCTGCAGTTGCCGCTTCATAGGCAAGGTTGACCGGATGATGCAATGCAAGATTCCAGATTGGGAACGTCTCAAACTTTGCATAACCTGCTTTGACACCACGCTGATTTTCATGATAGAGCTGGGAAAGGCAGACTGCCATCTTTCCGCTGCCCGGCCCCGGTGCGGTTACGATCACAAGAGAACGCTGGGTCTCGATATACTCATTCTTGCCAAAGCCTTCTTCGCTGATGATCTTTTCGATATTGTTCGGATAACCGCTGATACTGTAATGACGATAGACCTTGATGCCAAGCTCTTCCACACGCTTCTGGAACGCGATTGCGCTCTCCTGGCCCTCGAACCGGGTCAGCACGACACTGCCGACATAAAGACCATACTCCCGAAACGCATCGATCAGACGGAGTACGTCCAGATCATAGGTGATACCGATATCTCCACGCACCTTGTTTTTCTCAATGTCGTTGGCATTGATCACGGTTACGACTTCTACGTCATCCCGGATCTGTGCCAGCATGCGGATCTTACTGTCCGGCTCGAACCCCGGCAGAACTCTGGATGCATGGAAATCATCAAACAGCTTGCCACCAAATTCAAGGTACAGTTTCCCTCCGAAATTCCGGATCCTTTCCTTGATCTTTGCTGACTGCGTCTGCAGATATTTTTCGTTATCAAACCCGATCTTCATATACTCATTCTCCAAATATTTTTCCCTTAAATAGACACAGACCGCCGGAGTTCGTCTTCTCTGACGGTCTGTTTTCAATCACTAAAACATTTTACGATACTTTTCGAGATTTTGCAATGCCATTCTCAGGCAAAAATTCATCCTACTGCACCACCGCAATACTCGCAGCAGCCATTTGCATCCGGGATCGTCGTTGCCCCGCAATTCGGACACTGAACAGCCTGTTTGGGTGCATTTGCAGCCATCTCGGCCGCACGTACATCCTGGCGGGCCTGCAACAGCGTCATCTTGATCTCATTTGCCATATCCTGATACATCTGTATCTCCGGATTGGCAACCATACCTGTCTGCATCGTATTATTGCCAAGCGCACCCACGATTCCGCTTGCGATCGCACCGCCGATTCCTCCGCCT
>CADBRG010000248.1 GCA_902797015.1 uncultured Lachnospiraceae bacterium | reverse complement strand
CTATGCAAAGAGCGGGGCGCTTCCGTTCGGCGACTATATGGTCAAAGAGACCAAGAATCCAAAGAGTTATCATCCGGATGAGAATGAGTATCCGGTAACGCTGAAAGCTGAGAACAGCGGCGAGATCATCAAAGCTGTGAAGTCAGTGGAACCGCCAAAGAAAGGCTGGGTGGAGCTTGATAAATCCACTAAGCTTCCAAACATCACGGATAACAATCGTTGTTATACACTGGCAGGGGCCGAGTACACAGTCTACGCGGCAGAAGATATCGGAACGAAGTATAAGAAAGGCGATGCGGTAACAAAGATCGTGACAGATGAGAACGGCCATGCCAAGAGCGGGCTGATTCCGTTTGCGGAGTATACGATCAAAGAGACCGGTGCATCTAAGTATTATATGACCGATCTGAGAGAATATGGCGTACTGGTCTGTGCGGATCAGCTGAGCGATCAGGCAGCATCAGGTGAGACTCCGTCTTATGATCCGGCAGGTATTACGCTGTTCAAGCTGGACAAGGATGCAGGAAACATCGCACAGGGCAGCGCAAGTCTGGCAGGAGCGCAGTTTACAGTACGTTATTATGACACGCTCGACTACACCACGGCAGACGGTGTAGCTGCAAAGGAAAAACCATTCCGTACCTGGGTGTTCGAGACAAAGGAAGAGACCGGGGAGGACGGCAAACTCCATGCAGTCGCAAAACTCTCTGATGCTTATAAAATAAGCGGAGACGCGCTGTTTGTTGACGCAGACGGCAATCCGGTCCTGCCGGTCGGAACGATCACTGTTGAGGAGACCAAAGCACCTGAAGGATATCTCTTAGAGGACAGATATCTGCAGGCATGTGATGAGAATGGGAACCCGACAGGGGATAAGCTGAGCGGGGAAGGCGCATATTTTGCAATGATCCGCCAGGAAGACCGTTTTTCACAGCTTGCCGGAGGCAATTACTATGCGCAGTCCGATAAGGTAAAACGCGGCGATATCCTGCTTCAGAAGAAGGACGATGACAGCAAGGTCATGGCTAAGATCCCGTTTGAGATCACATCCTTTGATAAGAACGGACAAGAGATCGAGAAGCACACCATCTGGACAGATGAGAACGGCTATTATGCGTCTTCATCGGATTTTATCCCGCACAGTGACAACACCAATGCAGGAGACAGTAATGATGGCGCAGAAGAAGCAGGAACGTGGTTTGGCATCGCTGACGATGGAAATAACGTGGAAGTGGAAGACGAACGCGGTGCTTTCCCGTATGGGAACTATCGGATCTGCGAGCTTTCATGTGAGGCGAACAAAGGAATGAACCTGATCGATACCACATTCCGTGTCAGCAGGGATGTATATGAGATCGATCTTGGGACCTATGTGGACCACTCCATTGAGATCGGAACTACCGCAACGGATGAGGAAACAGGATCCCATTTCGGCAAAGCGAGAGAAGAAGCTGTGATCATCGACCGCGTGCAGTATGCTGGGCTTGAGAAAGGGAAGGAATACACTCTTGAAACAAAGCTCATGAACAAAGCAACCGGTGAAGCCGTGACAGACGCGGATGGCAATCCTGTCACCGTAACAGGAGCTTTCACGCCGAAAATGTCTGACGGCTATGAGGATGTGGAGATCACATTTGATGCATCGAAGCTTGCAGGCGGAGCAGTTGTTGTGTTTGAGTATCTGTATGAAGGAGAGACGCTCCTTGCGGACCACGCAGACATCAACGATGAGGGGCAGACGGTACGTTTTCCTGAGATCGGCACAACAGCAAAAGATGATAAGACAGGAACACATCAGGCGCTGGCAGAAAAGGAAATGACGATCATGGATACCGTAGCTTACCACGGACTGATCCCGGGTAAGAAGTACACGGTGACAGGAACCATGATGGACAAAGAGACCGGTAAGGCAGTCACCATTGAAGGCGCGGCTGTTACAAGCAGCGCGGAGTTCACTGCAGAGTCTGCGGATGGAAGCGTTGACCTGACATTCACGTTTGACGGCAGCCAGCTGGCAGGAAAGACCATTGTGGCATTCGAGTCCGTAAGCTATAAGGGAAAAGAGATCGCAGTCCATGCGGATATCGAAGACGAGGATCAGACTATCATCATCCCGAAGATCGGTACGACTGTAAAGGATTCGGAAACAAATGATCATATCGCTTATGCAGATGATAAGATCGAGCTGACCGATACGGTTTCCTATGAGAATCTGACACCGGGAAAGACCTACAGGATTAAAGGTGTCCTGATGGATAAGGAGACCAAAGAAGCACTGCAGGTTAACGGCAGGGAAGTCAGGGCAGAGGCAGAGATCACCCCGGAAAAATCGGCCGGCACTGTCGACGTAACCTTTGCTTTTGATGGAAAAGACCTGGCAGGCAAGGATCTTGTTGTTTTCGAGAAAGCGTTCCTGGTTGAAGGTACAGTTGAAGCTGAGATCGCAAACCATGAGGATATCGATGACGAAGGCCAGACGATCCATCTGCCGAAGATTGGAACCCAGGCAAAAGACGCAGCTGACAATGATCAGGTGCTCAAACCGGATAAAAAGGTCAAAGTCACGGATACCGTGTCTTATCAGAATCTGATCAAGGGTCAGAAGTATACCGTAAAGGGTACGCTGATGGATCAGGCGACCGGCAAGGCAGTCGAGAATGACGGCAAACCGGTTACGGCAGAAGCGGAGTTTAAAGCAAAGGACGTCAACGGAGAAGTGGAGGTGACATTCACTTTTGATGCATCAGATCTTGGCGGGTATTCGCTGGTCGTCTTCGAAAAACTGTATTTCGGAGAAGCTCAGATCGCTGCCCATGAAGACCTGAAAGACAAGGCTCAGACAGTGGCTGTTGAAAAGCCGGAAGAACCGGAAAGGCCGGAAACACCGAAGCAGACTGTTACACCGAAGACACCGACAAAGTCGACAACGACTATCAAGACAGAGTCAACGGTATCAAAGACCAAACGGCCAAAGACAGGTGATGATATGAGAGTAGTACTCTTTACCATTCTCCTGATCGGTGCAGGCGCTGGTGTTACCGGCGTAGGTGTGGCCAAAAAGAAAGGATTGCTGTAATCTGATTTTGCTAAGGGAAGGGGAGAGATCCTCTTCCTGATACATAGTATTATTTCATTGAATGAACAAGGTTTTCATGTTATTTGAAAACGGAATAATGTATAATAACCATGTTGGAATATTTCTTGTTAAGTGAAACTTGGAAAATGATATATGGGAAGAAAAATCATTTTGACAGCTGCTCAGCACAACTGGGGATTACATAGTTTTGATGACTGGCAAAAAAACTTTTATATTCTCTATGATAATGGAGATTTGAGAGTGGTTGTTTATGAAGGAACCGTAATAACAGAAGAAAATTACTGTATATCTGATGATAATCTTAGATATGTTCAGGAGAACATAGAACACTTTATCATGTCAGCTGATGAAAATGATGCTTGCGATGGAGAAGCCTGGGAGTTTGAATCAGGCGGTACGAGATTTGATCTGGGGTATATTTATGGATCAGATCTGGAAAAAATTGCAGGTATTCTGGTTAAGGCAAGAATATAGTATAGGAAAGTAGGGAGGTACTAAAATGAAGAACTATGTTCCAATCAACAAACGGACTAAAAAACAGCAAAAGGAGTATCACAAGCAGCAACGAGCCACATGGAACATCAATCCGGTTACACGGACGGTCCCGAATGGTAAGGGCTACAACAGAAACAAGATCAAACAGGAAGATCGAAGGAACGGCAGGATGTCAGGAAATCAAGACAATCTGCCGTTTTTATATGTGATCTAAATAAAGATGTTTGATTTTAAGACAATGATTCCAGTTGACTAAAATAAATTGAGACTTTAGAATAGTCGGAAAATCTTGACAGAAGGTATGTGGACGACTAAAATAAAATTGCAATTTAGAATAGTCGATATTTAGGAGGCGATCTATGGCATATATCGAGAGAGCAATTACTTCTGTCCTGAAAAGCAGAGTTTCATCCAGTAAATGCCTGCTTCTAACCGGAGCAAGGCAAGTGGGTAAATCTACAATTATAAAACATGTATTTCCGGAATATAACAGAGCAGATTTTGATGACCGGCTGACGAGGCTGCAGGCCAGGGAAGAGCCGAAGCTGTTCTTTATGAACAATCCAAGGCCGTTGTTTATAGATGAAGTACAGAAAGAGAACAGCATTCTTGAAGAGATCAAATTAATTGTAGACAATTCTGATGAAAGAGGCAATTTTATCTTGTCAGGTTCCGGAAAACTTGAATTAATGAAAGGCATGAGCGAATCTCTGGCGGGCAGAGTTTCTGTCATGGAGCTTACAGGATTGTCAATACGAGAAATCAAAGAGGTTAGTTTCAATCGTCATTTTATTCCGACCGAAGACTATCTTGAAGAAAGAGAGAAAAGCATCAGGCCCTATTCAGATATTTGGGAGATCATTCATAAAGGTTCATATCCGGAACTTTATGATGTGGAAAGGGAGTGGCAGGATTTTTATTCTTCCTATGTTGCGACTTATCTGGAAAGAGATATTAATGAGCTGATTGCTACAGACAGCCTTACATTCACAAAGTTCATGACATCCGTGGCTGCGAGAACCGGGGAAATGCTTAATTATGCAAATATAGCCAGTGAGGTTGGCGTAAGCGAACCAACAATTAAGAAGTGGATCTCAGTTTTGGAACGCACGGGAATTATATATATACTGCAGCCATACAGCGCAAGTGCTTTAAACAGAGCGATCAGGACTCCAAAAATATATTTCAGAGATACAGG
>CADBRG010000247.1 GCA_902797015.1 uncultured Lachnospiraceae bacterium | reverse complement strand
GGATATCCTTACCTTCTCTGGAACCGAAGCGTTTCTCGCAGTCATCCAGGATCTGATTGATCATCATCATCTTACCCTGTTTTACGGTACGTGCTTTTGCAAACGCGTCCAGCTTGTCGCCCTGGATCTGAAGCACCGGTTTTAACCGAAGCAGTGTTCCAAGCGCTGCTGCTGCCGGTGTGATCCGGCCGCCTCTGCGAAGATAGGTCAGTGTATCGAGCATGATATAGATGCTGGATTCCATCTTATTTTCCATCAGCTTGTCAACGATTGTCTGAACATCCAGACCCGCATCCGCCATCTCTTTCGCGTCGATGACAGAACGACGCATCGTAACGGAGATTCTCTGGTTGTCTACCACAAAGACTTTTCCGTCATACTCTTCTTCTTTGGAAAGCATGATCGCCTGCTCACATGTTGAGGAAAGTCCGCTCGACATCGGGATGTCGATGATGTAATCATATTCCTTTAACAGCTTGTCCCACAGCTCTGTAAAATCTGTCAGTGCCGGCGATGACGTATGGATTTCTTTTCCCTCTGTCAACACCTCATAGAACTGCTCCTGACTCAGTGTGATGTCTTCCAAAAACAACTCATCATTAATATAGAAAGGCATCGGCATGACATAAACGCCAAGTTCTTTTCCTTCTGCCTGTGTAATGCCGCTATTGCTGTCTGTTACAATCGCAATTTTACTCATTAAAAAGCACCTCCTGCGTGAAATAAAAACGATGCAAGATGAAAATTATCTATTTTTGCACATACACTGGAGATAATAACACAAACGGCGGGAAGATACAAGAAAAGCTTCGCGGGTAAAGTGCCCAAAAAACCGGACGCTATACCCGCGAAAATCACATTTTGTATGAAACTAACTTGTCATGCCGACGCTCTACCATGCTGCCTGCACAATTTCTTCCATCGCTTCCTGTGAAAGCCCCGGATTCTCTTCATCATTTACCATGACGGAATAGGAATACCCATCCTTTTCCCAGACTGCAAGTGAAATAAGGCCATCGTTTCCTGCCATTCCGACCATTGTACCATTTACATCTACTTCTTTTTCTTCTGCATAGGTATTATAGTCTCCGCTGATGTCTTCCGATCCTTCTGCCTTTCTGATTGTGACGCCCTTATCCGGCTCACCATACACAACCTGGATCAGCTCGTTGTTCATAACGGAGAAAGACAAGCCAACATAGGAGCCGACCGTTTCCGGAACATTAAAGGAAAAACCGGCTGCGTTGCAGGCCTCTTCCATATTAGAGTATTCGACCCACGGATTGGCCACACCTGTCGACTCGCCGGCGTCTTCACTTGTCGCATCGCCAGACGCCTGTTGTGTATCTGCCTGCGCTTCTGTTGCCTGGGCATCTGCAGGTGCTTCATCTTTGCTTCCGCATGCGCCCAAAGCAAAGATCATCCCACATGCTAAAACGATCGCTGTAAGCTTTACCATTCTTTTTTTCATTACGCTTTCCTCCATCAATCAATGCATGCTGTTTTAAGAGGTTGTATACAACTATTTATCCCAACACTTTTTCCCATTCTGCTTCTTTAAATCCCGTCAGCACAAAATCATCTCCGATCACCAACGGACGTTTGACGAGCATCCCATCTGTCGCAAGCAGCTTAATCTGATCCTCTTCACTCATGTCCGGAAGTTTTCTGGAGAGTTCCATTTCGCGGTAGATCATCCCGCTGGTATTAAAAAACCGTTTTAACGGAAGGCCGCTCTTTTCATAAAAAGCTTTCAGGCTTGCCTCATCCGGATGGTCTCCCTTGATGTCAAGAAGCTCATATGTAACGCCCTTTTCGTCTAACCACTTTAATGCTTTTTTACAGGTGGAGCATCTGTCATAACAATATACTTTGATCATAATGATTCCTCCAGTGCATGCAACGCTGCCTGCGCCATCGTCAGTACCGCGGCGCGGATCGCGCTGTCATTTGTATGAAAGTTTTCACTGTGCCATGCGTAACAGGTTTCTCCCGGTGTGCCGCTGCCAACCCAGAAAAAGAAGGAGGGCACCTGTGCCATGATCAGCGAAAAGTCTTCGCTTGCCATTGTCGGCACTGCATCCGTCACATTTTCGCTGCCGACTGCCGCAATGGCTGCACGCGTTGCGAGCGCACACATTTCGGGACTGTTGTAGACAAGCGGCAGGATCTCGCGATACTCGATCTCTGCCTGACAGTCATATGCCTTTGCGGTTCCGTAAACGATCTCTTCCATGCGGGAAACGGCTTTTGCTTTGGCTTCCTCACTCAGCGCCCGGATGCTGGCTGTCATCTTTACCTGATCGACCACCAGATTTTCAACGCTGCCGCCATGAATGGAGCCGACTGTCATAACGACACTCTCAAGCGGATTTGTGTTTCTGCTGACGATCGTCTGCAAGGACTGGATGATCGCCGCCGCGCACACGATCGGGTCAACGCAAAGGTGCGGATTGCCGCCATGGCCGCCTAGGCCGTTCAGCGTGATATGGAAATTGGTCTTGCATGCCATCAGCCCGCCGGTATGACAGACTACCTTGCCGGCTTCGACCTCAGGCCTGTTGTGCATCCCGAAAAACATCTGCGGATGGATCAGATCAAAAAGTCCCGCATCGAGCATTTCCTTCGCACCGTCGGTGGTCTCTTCTGCTTCCTGAAAAAGAAGGTCTACCGTACCGCTCCATTCGTCCGCATATTTTGACAGCAGGAGTGCCGCACCCAAAAGAGATGCTGTATGAAAATCATGTCCGCAGGCATGCATCACGCCCGGGTTCTGAGAACGGTATGGACTGTCCCAGGTTTCTGTCTGCGCGATCGCATCGATGTCGGCACGCAGGCCGACCTCTGTAATATGCGTTGTGTTTTCGCATCCTGCATCTGCACTTTTCCGGCCACGGATTCTTGCAACAACACCAGTCAGCTCCGGATCAAGCTCTAAAATCTCCACACCCGGAATCGTATCCAGAAATGCCTTTATTTTCTTTGTTGTTTCATATTCCTGATGCGGCAGTTCCGGATGCATGTGCATGTCATGCTTAAAATCAAGCAGCCGCTGTTCTTCATCCTTTGATAATAAAAGTTCCATCTTTTCTTTTTCCTAAATGACTGCGATTGCTTCGATCTCTACTTTTGCACCTTTTGGAAGTGCGGCTGCCTGAAATGCTGCTCTTGCAGGATACGGTTCTGTGAAAAACTCCGCATATACTTCGTTCATTGCTGTAAAGTCTGCGATATCCGCTAATAAAACAGTAGTTTTTACAACATGACTCATATTTGCTCCTGCAGCAGCCAGTATGTTTTTTATATTGGTCAGGCTTTGTCTGGTCTGCATCTGAATGTCTGTACCGGCGAATTCTCCCTTTACTGGATCAATCGGAATCTGACCGGATACATAAATGGTATTTCCTGCCTGGATTGCCTGTGAATACGGGCCGATCGCTGCAGGTGCATTGTCAGTATGAATCGACTTGTTCATTGTTTTCTCCTTTTCATTCTCTTCTCAACATTTGGATTTTATAACGTAACCCCCAGAATATTCGCTGCCTTCATGATGGCTGTCTGTGTCTTGCTGTCTGTGATCTCACCGGACATAACCTGTGCAAGTGCTTCTTTCAGGGGCATTTCAAAGACATTCAGAAATTCGCCCTGATCCAGATGCTGCTCTCCCTTGTGCAGTTTCGTCGCCAGATACATGGTGATCTTTTCATCGGAATAGGCTGCTGCCGGGTAGAACAGACCGATCTCCTGCCAGCAGTCTGCCGTATAGCCGGTTTCTTCAAGCAGTTCTCTCTGAATCGCAGCAAGACGGTCTTCTTCCGGATAGTCAAGCTTCCCTGCGGGAATCTCTGTCATAACCTGGCCAAGCGGATAGCGATACTGACGCTCTAAGATCACATTTCCTTCATCCGTGACCGGGATAACGCAGACAGCGCCGATGTGGCGCAGGATTTCTCTGGTGGAGGTGCTTCCGTCCGGGAGCGCTACGGTATCCCGAAACACATGCATGATCACACCGTCAAAGATTTCTTCCGAGGCGGTCTGGCGCTCTGCGAGTTGTGAGAGTTCGTTTGTTTCCTGTTTGCGCATAGTTTCACTCCATTGTTTTTTATTTGTATTCTAACATTTGGGTGGGGTTTTTGAAAGAGGGATACGACGCCAGGCTTATTCGAAATTGCTTCGCAATTTCTCATATCCGGCTTTGCTACGAGCACTTGCTGAGAGCAAATCGCAGATGAAGCTCGAAGCTTACGTGCGATGCATGCAAAGTACTTGGCGAGGCGACGAGCCTTAGTACTTTGTAGTCGCCAAATACTACGAATTATTCCTACGCGATTTCATCGCTAAAACAAAAGAATCTCTGCGATACGAAAACGAGCTTTCGTTCGCAGAGATTCTTCCGTTTATCGCGAGCAAGCTCTCGAGGAATAATTCTCCGTGCTTGGCTTGTAGCTTGCGCTTACATCATGCCCATGCCGCCTGCGCCGCCTGCCGGCATTGGCGGTACCGGCTCTTTGATGTCGGCTACTACGGATTCTGTGGTCAGCAGTGTGGATGCTACGCTGGTAGCGTTCTGCAGTGCTGTTCTTGTTACTTTAACAGGATCCAGGATACCAGCTTCGATCATGTCTACATATTCCTCTGTAGCTGCATTGAAGCCGATACCTGTTTCTGCTTCTTTTACCTTGTTGATGATGACTGCACCTTCCAGGCCTGCGTTTGCAGCGATGTAGTACAGTGGAGCTTCAAGTGCTTTCAGGATAACCTTTGCACCTGTCTTCTCATCACCTTCCAGTGTCTCAGCCAGTGCTTCAACATCCTTGGTTGCATGGATGTAAGCAGAACCGCCGCCTGCGATGATGCCTTCTTCTACAGCTGCCTTGGTAGCTGCCAGTGCATCTTCCATACGGAATTTGCTTTCTTTCATTTCTGCTTCTGTTGCAGCACCGACACGGATTACTGCTACACCGCCTGCCAGCTTAGCAAGACGCTCCTGCAGTTTCTCACGGTCGAAGTCTGATGTTGTATCTTCCAGTTCCTGACGGATCTGTGCGATTCTGGCTTCGATGTTTGCTTTCTCGCCCATACCATCAACGATGACTGTATCGTCTTTCTTAACCTTAACAGATTTCGCACGGCCGAGCTGGTCTAATGTAGCCTCTTTGAGCTCCAGACCAACTTCCTCAGAAATGACTGTACCGCCTGTCAGGATTGCGATATCCTGCAGCATAGCTTTTCTTCTGTCACCATAGCCCGGAGCCTTAACTGCTACTACAGTCAGTGTTCCACGCAGCTTATTGATGACCAGAGTAGTCAGCGCTTCGCCTTCCAGGTCTTCAGCGATGATCAGAAGCTTCTGGCCGGACTGAGCGATCTGCTCAAGGATCGGCAGGATCTCCTGAATGTTTGTGATCTTCTTATCTGTGATCAGGATATACGGATCTTCCAGATTTGCTTCCATCTTGTCCATGTCTGTTGCCATGTAAGCGGAGATGTAACCACGATCGAACTGCATACCTTCTACGAGCTCAAGCTCTGTCTGCATGGTACGGGATTCTTCGATTGTGATAACGCCGTCGTTGGAAACCTTTTCCATTGCGTCTGCAACCATGTTGCCGACACCCTCATCGCTTGCAGAGATTGCTGCAACCTTTGCGATGTGATCTTTTCCGTTTACCTTCTGGCCCATTTTTGTGATCGCTTCAACAGCAACCTCAGTAGCCTTCTTCATACCACGACGCATGATGATCGGATTTGCACCTGCTTCCAGGTTCTTCATACCTTCATGAATCATTGCCTGTGCCAGTACGGTAGCTGTGGTTGTACCATCACCTGCTGCATCGTTTGTCTTTGTAGCAGCTTCTTTTACCAGCTGTGCACCCATGTTCTCGAATGCATCTTCCAGCTCGATATCTTTTGCAATGGTAACACCATCATTTGTGATGACCGG
>CADBRG010000246.1 GCA_902797015.1 uncultured Lachnospiraceae bacterium | reverse complement strand
TTGTGACTGTTGCTCAAGATAACGATTTCTTGCCGCGAGAGAATCCACCTGCTCGCGTGTTCTCAATATCAGCCTTCTCTGCTCGGGTTTAGAAAAATAAAAAAACGCATCTACATTAGCGCTTTGTAGAAGTGTGTTTGTCGCCATTTGTCTGGTTATGCTTCGCTCATTATTGATGTCGTCAATCCGTTTCGTGCATTCTTTTTTCTGAGAAATCTTTTTCCCTGTCTTAGGATCCTTACAAATTATCGGTCTGGTAAAATGATAATCGCGCACACCATCAAGCCCTTCGACATTTGCGCGGGCCCATTCAGCAAGCTGTGTGGCCTTAATTTTTTTATGTTTGTATGCTTCGGCATATCGATTAACTGCTTCTAAGAGTAGTCCGTCATTGAATCTCTGTGTCTTTGCCATTTTGTAAACGTCTCCTGTGCTTTTTCATCAGTTGCTGTTTTAAATCGTGTGATGCCTGAGTGCGCATCCAAAAAAACCTTGTCAAAATCAATGCCCTTGTCATCAAGGCCCTTCTTCATACATTCCGCCACAGCTTCTGTCGCTTTGTCCAATACATCCCGTCTTTTTTGTAACTCTTCACGCAATTCTGCTTCTCCAGGAAGATAGTATCTGCATCCCAGACATTCTTCCAGATGGTTTTCGGAGATACAATCCTGTATATCCCCTGTTATCTTAGGCTGTCGAGTTGATATACAACCACGATAGGTAGACAACGCCGCTTCAGCCTTTTTATGAAATGCTGCATCGCGCTCCATCTGTTTGTATCCGTAGTTGAGGCGTCGTTGCAGCTGCATGATTGATGTGGCCAAAACGGTATTTGAAACATTCGTGTAATAGCCGTAGCTCGTGTTGATACTGCTGTGCCCCGCCAGCTGACGGCATATTTCTGCACCATTATCCTGATAATAGAGATTGGACATGGCAATGGGGCGGGAATCACCGGCAGTCACCACTTCGAATTCTTTCACACCGCTTGCATATCTGGCATAATCGTACTTGTGATTTCCAATCAATCGCTCTTCTATAAAATCAGCCAACAGAGCGTTAAATGATTGTAATGAATAAATCCGGTTTGTAGAAGTTACCCCATATGAAAATAAAGTCTTTCTGTTTTGATTCGCTGTGAGTTTTTGATATTTCTCAATATTGCGTATGGCATTTATATTGGGAACACGGTATTCAAACTCTGCATAATCCTTTTCTATTTCATAACAGACAATCTTTTTCTTGCCTTTATTTCCCTTAAGTTTCGTTCGCCGAACTTTGAGATATACATCATCATATCTGTGTATAATGCAGTCTAGTGGCGTGACAATCATTTCGGTAGCTCTTAACGGCAAAACAAAAGTTATCTTGCACCAAAAATAGATTGGGAACCACTGAATGAATTCCGCGTCACTAAGTCCTGACTCATACATATCTGTAATTTCCGCATCTATTGCCAAGTAATTGATCATCGATGCCATTGTACGTTGCTTTGCCCTTGCACGTTTCTTTACAAATATCATGTCAGTAACATCAGAGATTGCATCTTCCTTGCCAACAAAGACTAAGAAGTCGGTAATTGCCGATATTCCAGACAATGACTCTTCATAATCTGTATTGCCAAAATGCGTAAGAAATCTGGTAATCGCCCTAATCTGATTCTTTACTGATCTAAAAATATACGAACCACACACAGATAACGCATAACTTTTCAACTGATCCTTTATCATTGATACAGGGCTTTCTAAAATAGATCTTGCATGTCCCATATAGGCCACTTCATCAAAGGAAAAATCGATTTCTGTCCGTGTAACACCCGAAAAGCATACCCACAGATCATCGTCATATTGGCTTAATATCTTTCCTTCAGCAAAGAACTGCCGGAACACGTCTCGATATTCAGATTCAAAGGATACGTACGTGTTTTCCTTGTATATGACGATCTCATCATCAAGTTCTATGTCAGGTAAAATGGTTAATGTACTATTCATAAATATTTTCCTTTAGCATATCCTTCAGTGCCAATTTTTCATCAGCACTCATGTGCATATCTTTAACCAATTGATTCAGTATTGATTGATACCGCGGCATCAAAAACTTTCGAAATACAGCTTCGGC
>CADBRG010000245.1 GCA_902797015.1 uncultured Lachnospiraceae bacterium | reverse complement strand
TTGTCATCATTACCGGTGCATGACAAATCGGGTTCCCTATTACAACCATTTCCGGAGAGGGATATTCCGGGAGGTAATTTCTTCCCCATTCACTGTCTTCATCAAAAAAAGCCATGGAGGAACTCACAAGCGCTATGTCCGGTCTTGATTTTAACAATGCCAGCTGGCGTTCAAAACGCTCCGGAACACACTCGTCATCACCATCCATACGTGCAATATAAGTGCCTTTTGCAGCATCCAGACATCTGTTCAAAGCATGATTTAATCCCTGGTTGCTTTCGTTGCGAAGAACAAAGATTTTTAAAGAATACTGCTGTGCGTAGCGCTCCAGGATTCGATAGGTCCCGTCTGTTGAACCATCGTCACATACGATCAACTCCCAGTTCGTATATGTCTGTCCCAGAATACAGTCAATTGCTGCAGAAACGGTACTTTCACAGTTGTACACACCCATTATTACGCTGATTAAATCCTTCTGATCTGCCATCAGGCAATATTCTCCTGTAATACGCAGCCTACGACAAGACGTTCGGCGAGATGGTATGTTCCGTCAGAATCTCTTTAACATGTTCTGCTGCTTTCATCGGATCGATTCATTTAAACTTACGTGACGTTTTTATTATATCACAAATGATGAATCGAATGGTATAAGCATTTAGTTTAGGGGCCCAACAGGCTTACTGTCAACGTAAGGAACTGTCCCTTATCCTCTGTTACATCAGTCTCCACGTCACATGCATCTGATAATAGAAAAACAGCAGATACAGCACGACTGCCAACGCATATACTAACCATCGTGATTCTCTCGTAAACATATGCCTGAGAAGCCATGGCAAAGAAATATAAGAAAACAATGACATATAAATCGGCAAACGGCCGATATATACTCCACTGGTAAATACCGAAACGAAATAAATCCCTGCTGCCATGATAGACATATTTACACTGAAATTAATTACCGGATCATCTGCTTCGTCCACATATCGTTTCCCGACCAGAGACAGGATGGCCGGTACAGAATATACTAATGCCCGGATCGGATTTGTCCCATCATCGTTGACCCAGATTTCATCGCTGGTGATATCCGCATATTGCGTTCCGGATACCGCCGTATCCAAAAATGACGTAAACTGTCCCAGAAATATAACAGCTAATACGATCAGGATCATATAAAAGATGGTTCGCCTGTTCCAGGCTTTTCCCTGAGCGATCAACACTGCCGGAATCATCAACAATGCTGATTGATGGAACAATGAAAAAACCAAAATCAGAATGATCACCGGTATGATACGCCGTTTGATCATCAGCATCGCACAGGCAAAAATGCAGCTTGCCGCCAGCATCTGCCGCGTACCATTCCAGCACCAGGAAAGATAATCCGTTGATGCAACAAAAAAGAACAGACTGAGAAGAAAATCTTCCGAAAGGTAGCGGTATACTAAAAAGACACAAATCAATTGCACCGCTGCCAGGATCGAAAAATAAACGATATCATTGTTGCCGATCAAGGACTTGATCCACACCATTACGGCATAGTAGCCCCTGTCCTTTTCCATATTTGACGCATATTCTAACCACTGAGATATTTTATCCGGAGCGTTTAAAAAAGTATTTCGATAGACACCGGTATCGCCAAATCCATCTGTCCTGGTCCCGGCCCATACGATCAGCGGCACGATCGCCACCAATGCCATCAAAACAGGCCATCGGTATGCGACCCTGCCCATAATACGTTCCGGCCTGCGGTATGGGATTATCAGAGAGATCACGCCCATGATGGCGACCCATACGATCAGAAGCCAGTAATTTGTCAAAACAAAACCTGAGGTCATGTAAATAGCTCCATTGTGCTGCGGCTGTGCGCAGCGGTTTATGCATTCATTGCGTTTAGCGTTTGTTCAACGATTTCTTCTTTTGCGAATTCTGCTTCCATCTTCTGACGGGCTGCACTGCCCATGGCGGTGCGTTCTTCGTCAGACAGCGAAAGGAATCTTTTCATTGCTTCATAGAGGCTCTCTGTATTTCCCGAAGCACACAGGATGCCTGTAACACCGTCTTCGACCGCCTCGCGGCATCCCGGGATATCTGTCGTAATGACCGGGCGGCCGACAGCGGCTGCTTCCAGGTTGACATTGCTCATGCCCTCATGCCAGCTCGGCATGACAATGCAGTCTGCGGCGGCATAATATGGCCGCGGGTCTTCCTGAAAACCGTGATATTTCACATAACCCGCTTTCTCCGCTGTCGTTACCTGTGCTTCGTAGTCGTCTTCAAAGAAGCCGACCAGGTCCAGGATGATATCCTGTCCTTCCACATACAGGTGTTTTACGGCAGCCAGCAGTTCGCTGCAACCTTTTTCACGCATGATGCGGCCCAGATAAAGGAAATGAACGGTTCTTTCTGTATCGTTTTTTTTCCAAAGCGGCACATAGGGATACTCTTCTAAATTTATCCCTGCGCCATTGACCACTGTGATCTTTCTCTCCGGAATGATCCGCCGCTCCAAAAATTCATTGGCATTGGTCCGGTTTTCAAAGAAAACCGTATGCGCCTGTTTTAAGGCGTGACGGTACAGCATGGTCACCAGCAGTGCCGTCTTCCTGTTCTGAAATGCTGTCCCCAGCCCCTGCACATTTGCGCTGTATGGAATCTGCATCCGCCGGCACAGGATTCCGGCGTAGATATTCGGTTTGATGGAATAGGTCAGTACTTTATCGGGACATTCGCTTTGCAGCTGCTGCCGATAGGTTCGCAGCAATGCCAGGTCTGTCCCGGGATCCATACCTCTGCGGTCAATAGGGGTCTCGATGCATCGCGCCCCCATTGCGGCCAGATCATCTTCATGCCCCACAAAGGGTGTGGAGATGACTACTTCATATCCCTTCTTCTTTAGAAGCGCATCGATCAGCTCTTTCCGGAACCGGTACAGCATGTAGGAATGATTCGTAAAAATCATCAGTTTTCTGCTGCCGGGCGCAGGCCGGAATGCCGGCTGTGATAATGACGCGGCCGCTTCTCCTGAATCTGCCTTTCCCTGCTGCATCGTTCCGGTGCCGCCTTCCACCACGCCGTCGCTTCTGACCACGGACCGTACCGTGTCCAGAAAGCAGTCCAGATCCATCCGGAGTCCAAGCCTGCGCAGATAGATGGCGTCCAGCCTTACCTTTTCCGGAATCTCCAGCTCATCCCGCCCATGGCATTGAGCAAAGCCCGTCAGGCCCGGCTTGACTTGATGAATGCCGCGGCGTCTGCGGGGTGCAATGAGGTCATCCTGATTATACAGAGCCGGTCTCGGACCGATCACGGACATCTCACCCCGCAGGATATTGATCAGCTGAGGGAGTTCATCCAGAGAATATTTTCTAAGAAACCGGCCTGTTCTGGTAATGTATTGATCCGGATTTTCCAAAAGATGTGTCGGCACATCATGCGGTGTGTCCGTTTTCATGGTACGGAATTTATACAGCTGAAAGTGACGTCCGTTCTGACCGATGCGTTCCTGTGTGAAGATCACCGGTGCGTCAGGACCGTCCTCCAGCCGGATCGCCAGTACGATTCCTCCGATCAGAGGAGACAATATCATCAGACCTGCAAGAGACGCCGCTTTATCAAAGCGGCGCTTTGCGATCAGATATCTTTTTTGCTTTTTGGTCAGTCTGTGATACGTTCTCTTTTTCAATGAACTCTATCCTACTTTTCTCCCAGGAAGGCTTTGATCCTCTGTTTGATCTTTGCTACGCTTTCCTCGTCCGGGTACATGACGTACAGCTTTCTGCCCGGCATGGAATAGGTGACAGCACTGCCGCCTTCGCCGGTTGCCTGTGTCCGGTCGATGGAATACGTCTCCCCGCTGGCCAGAAGATCTGCTGCCAGGCGGACGAATTCTCCCTTGGTCATATTGGTTTCCACGAACTGACTCAGACTGTCAAACAGCTCAACCGGATGGCTTAAGGCCTCTCTGGTCATGAGCTTATTGAGAATTGCAGTCAGTACATACTGCTGGTTCTTTCCTCGCTGATTGTCACCTTCTTCAAACTGGTGACGCGCTCTGGAAAATGCCAGTGCCTGTTCTCCGTTGAGGTGGTTAACGCCTTCTGCAAAGTCATAACCGCCGGCAGAAAATGCCACTTCGGAGTTGACGTCAATACCGCCCAATGCATCTACGACCTCGATCAGTGAGGTAAAGTTGATGCGGACATAGTAGTTGATATCTGTATCATACAGTTCTCCCAGCGTGTCTGCCGTTGCCTGGATCCCATAGATACCCGCATGGGTCAGCTTATCCTTTTCTTCTCCGGAAATCCCCGGGATCTTAACATAATAATCACGCGGTGTAGAAGTCAGCAGGATCAGCTTCTTCTTCGGATTGACCGTCATGATCTGATTCACGTCACTTCGGCTGACGGACGCGATCTCGCCGTAGGTGTCAATACCGCTGATCAGCACGTTAAAGGACTGACCGTCTTTGACAGGCGGCATATTCAGATAAGCCTGTGCTACTTCATGCGTATAAATGACTCTGACCTGACCGGAGAAGTCATCGATGACATCATCCAGACTCTCAATAAAGATGGCATTCAGGATCACTGCATCAATATCTCCGTCCAGAAGATCCTGTGCTTCCTGCTCTACGGATTCATATTCCTTACGGTCGAATGTGCCGATATGGGATTCGATGTCCGCAATGGTCTCTTCCATGGACTGTGGCTGTGTCCGGTCTTCATATCCGAAGGTATACTCCTTTGCGTCTTCGCTCTTCTGTGCCGGATCATCCATCCGGACGATCACGACCATTTTCGTGGAATCATCCGTCTGTCCCATGGCATGACCGAGTTTCAGATTCAAATAAGTCAGACCGCATCCTCCCACGATCAGTATGACCGCAAGGATAAGCCCCAGAATCCGTCCAACGACTCTTGCCCCCTGCCTTCTGCCCCGCTGCATAAGGATAAACAAAACCGTCAATACTGCTGTCACAACAACCGGGATCAGGAACATTGCTGTCAGCGATTCCATAAACATGTAATACGATACGGCAAAGAAAACCAATGCTGCCAGCATGATGATCGGAATGATGATCCACATTCTGCAGCGTTTCTTCCGCAATGCTTCCTCCAGGGCTTCCACCTTTATGTTTCTCGGCTGTCTGCTCGTCTGTACTCTGCTTACCTTTTTGGGCTGCTCCCGCAGGGGCTCGTACTGCGGCGATCTTCTTTTCCCGCGTACAGACTCATTATTATCGACACTGATGAATTCCAGCACTTCGTCCAGATTGCTGGTGTCAAACCGTTCCGGTTTTTCTTCTGCTACGGGCTCTGCCGGTTTTACGGAATGTTTTCGCGGCCGTGCCACAGATTCTTCCAGAAATTCCAGATCATCAGAAAGATCATTCTCTTCTTTTTGCGGTTTGACCGGTGTCTCCTGACGGATGGTTTTATGTTCTCCGCCGCCCTTTACTTCTGCATAAGGACGTGCAGTCCGCCGTCCGGATTCACCGGATGTGCGCTGTTCATTCTCATACTGCCCATCGGCCCCGGATGAGGACGCGGTTTTAGCACCTTCCAGTTCCAGAGCCAATTCTTCGAGAATGCTCTGATCTGTTACCGGATCAATATGAACTGATTTTTCTGTATGTTTTTTACTCATCCGGTATCCTTCCTCCTGTGTATTACAAGTTTTCTTCCTCTTCTTTATCTAAATTTTCCAGACCATAATCACTGCCATAACCGCCATAGCCGGTGCCGCCGTAGCGGCCATAGCTGCCGTAGCGGCCGTAACTGCCATAGCGTCCATAAGCTCCGTAAGTGCGTCCATAGGTAAAACCGGTCTTTCCGGCTTCAACGCCATTGATGACACAGCCGCACAGCGGCATGCCGGTCTCTGAAATACTCTGAATACCGTCTGACACCTGTTCTGTCCGCAGATAATCCTGTCGGACAACAAAGATTCCGCTGTCCGCAAATGCGCCGATCAGGATCGCATCCGATAATGTGCCGCAAGGCGGGGTGTCCAGGATGATGATATCTGCCATTTCCCGCAGCCGGTCTGTCAGTTTCTGAAGGCTCTGATCATTCATCAGTCTTGCAGTCTGTGATACCGGTTTCCCGCCCGGCAGGATATACAGCGGCAGATCCTCATAAGCCAGCATAACGTCTTCGATCTCGATCTTTCCCGTCAGGACATCACAGACACCGTGCCGGTAATTGCCGAGGCCTAATGATCCCGCTGTAGACGGATTCCGCAGATCCATATCCGCAAGGATCACTGACGTACCGCGCTTTGCAAGAGATATTGCCAGATTTGCGGCAACCATACTCTTGCCTTCTCCCGGTGCGGAGCTGGTGACAACAAAGACCTGACTTCCTTTTTCATTCAGTTCCTGTTCAAACCGGGTGCGCAGAGACCGGATGGACTCCTGGAATCCGGATGAGATTTTTGGATTGTCAAACAGGATCAGCTGGTCTTCCGGCGTCGTGTTTTTTCTCTTTTTAAAACGGACGATAGGAATGATGCCAAAGCAGGGCACATTCGTAATCTCCCGCAGGTCATTTTCATCCCGGATGGTTTTTCTGGAAAGCGCCATGGCCAGCAGGATCACGATGACGATCAGGATCCCGACAATGGCCCCCATGGCAATTGCCCGCTTAATGCTCAGCGGATTGGTCAGCGTGATGCTTTTTTCATTTCCCATAACTTCCAACGAAGTATCTCCGACGATCTGGCTTGTCAGTGTTGGATAAACTTTGATCACGGAGTCCAGAATGGCTTCTGCCGTATCTTTTTTCGCAGCGTGTGCCTCAATGGTAATGACATTCGTTCCCTCAACAGAAGAAACCGAGATCGTACCGGGTACGTCATCAAGCCCCATGTTGGCCGCCACCAGTGTTCTGGCTACTTCACTTTCCAATATTTTCTGCACGGTCTTGGCCATATTGGCAGTGGCTGCCTGGGTATAAACCGTGGCTGTTGTTGTATTTGCGGATACCACATAGGTCGTATCAGCTCTCCATTCCGGCTCATACTGTGCTTTTTGCACCAGACCGCCGATGGCCGCACAGACCACAACGATCAAAAGCATCTTCCAGAAATTCCGGCGGAGAGCGGCCATCATTTCATAGGCGGTGTCCGTAATGTCGATCTTTTCCAGCTCTTCATAATATTCCGGCTGATTATTCTGCATTCGGTTCACCTCCTGTCTGTTCTTCTGCAGACTTCCTGCTCTGTTCGCCATAAGTCCCGTACCGGCCGTAGCTGGTGCGTTCTGCCGCAAACCGGCTGACACCAACATCATTAAAGACAACACCGATGAGTTTGCCTTTCTGGCGGTTCAGGGCATCAATACAGTCATTGATATCACCTGCCAATGCGAAGTTCTGGCGCACGACCAGGATGGAAGCATCTGCGTACTGTGCAATTTCCTCAGCATCCGCCACCAGTGCCATCGGTGATGTATCCAGGATGATGTAGTCCTTTCTCTGGCGCAGATACTGCAGAAGACGTTCCATGGTTCCCCGGATGATGATCTCGGATGAATCCCGGTATGCCCTGGTATTAAAGATCAGCTGCATCGGGGGCTGATCGGTCTCATGGATCAGTTTGGAGAGATCATAGTCCCCCCTCAAAACATCACCCAGGCTGGTAATGTTGTTTCTTTCTACTTCAAAGATCTTATACATTGCCGGCTTACGGAAATCACAGTCGATCAGCATGACGTCGTTGCCGCCTTCCGCAAGCGCCAGCGCGATGTTTGCCGCAACAGAGGATTTTCCTTCGTTTTCCAAAACGCTTGTGACCATAAGGATCTTTGCATCTCTATGCCTCATCCTGGAACGGATACGTGAAGTGATGCGTCGGACTGATTCCGAATACTGAAAGCTCATTGTCGGTCTGGTCAAAAGAAGCGCAGTCTTCTTGGCTCGCCTGGAGACATGCTTTTTCTCATGATAGATGGTCCCGATATGACGGGCATCCAGCTTTTCTGTAACGTCTTTTTCCGTACAGATGGTATCTCTGGATATAGATAAAAAGCCCAGAAAAAGGATCCACAATATTCCGGCTGCAATTATACCAACCGCCGTGATCCGTCCCGGCGAGAAGGGAACGGCGGGTTTCTTCTGAACTTCCGGACTGATCAGGATATTCAAATGTACATTTCCAAGAGAATTCGCAAAGACGGTCTGATAATGCTCCAGGAATCCTTTCATCAGATAATGCGCATCCCATGCAGATGCGGAGCTAGCTGTAACGATCACCAGATTGGTATCCTCCACCTGGCTGGCTGTGATATTGCCCGGAAGACTGTCTGTTTCCATCGCTTTTGCCAGTTCTTCCCTGGTGGCGCGCTCACCCATCAAAGCCGTCAGTGTAGTAGCGACATTCGAAGCGGAACTCTGGTTGTAATAGACATTCTGATTGCTGCTGGCCGTGACGACAAATACGGCTTCTTCCTTGAACGTTTTATGGTAACGGATCAGGGAAACACCAAAGACGATCAGACCTACCGCTATGGCGATCATCACGATCGTCAGCCAGTCACGCTTGATATCCTGTCCGACGGTGTACCAGTCAATGGTCACATTTCTTCTTCGATTTTGTCCAA
>CADBRG010000244.1 GCA_902797015.1 uncultured Lachnospiraceae bacterium | reverse complement strand
CCGGAGCTTGTAAAGCAGCTGCTGAACAAGACCTATGACATCAAAATGCCGGATATCGTGGCGGTATATATGACCGGTGCGCCGAAGCCGGGCGTTGGCCCGCAGGACGTTGCGCTGGCGATCATCGGTGCGGTATTTGCCAATGGTTATGTTAACAATAAAGTAATGGAGTTTGTCGGACCGGGCGTTGCATCCTTAAGTGCGGATTTCAGAATCGGCGTGGATGTTATGACGACTGAGACCACCTGTCTTTCCTCAATCTGGCAGACGGATGAGACGATTCGTGAATTCTATGAGATCCACGGACGGGAAGAGGAATACAAAGAACTGAAGCCGGGAACAGTGGCTTATTACGATGGCTGCATCGAGATCGACCTCTCTGCGATCGAGCCGATGATCGCGATGCCGTTCCACCCGAGTAACGTTTATACCATCCGGGAAATGAAGCAGAACCTGGAGGATATCCTTCATGACTGTGAGAAAAAGGCACTTGTCAGCCTGGATGGTGCAGTGGATTACAAGCTGACAGACAAGATCCGTAACGGACAGCTTTACGTTGACCAGGGAATCATTGCAGGCTGTGCCGGCGGCGGTTTTGAAAACATCTGCGCAGCTGCTGACATCCTGGCAGGAAAGAGCATCGGTGCCGATGAATTTACGTTAAGCGTTTACCCGGCAAGTATGCCGATCTACATGGAACTGATCAAGAACGGTGCGGCTGCGAAGCTGATGGAAACAGGCGCCGTATTGAAGACTGCATTCTGTGGGCCGTGCTTCGGCGCGGGTGACACACCGGGCAACAATGGACTGTCCATCCGTCATTCCACAAGAAACTTCCCGAACCGTGAAGGTTCCAAGCTGCAGAACGGACAGATCGCATCTGTTGCACTGATGGATGCAAGATCCATTGCGGCAACGGCTGCAAACAAAGGCTATCTGACAGCAGCAGACGAACTGGATGTTCAGTACACCGGTCCGAAATATCATTTTGATAAAACCATTTATGAAAACCGTGTATTTGACAGCAAGGGTGTAGCAGATCCGTCGGTAGAGATCAAGTTTGGTCCGAACATCAAAGACTGGCCGCAGATGTCAGCACTGCCGGAAAACATGATCCTGAAAGTCGTTTCGGAGATCCATGATCCGGTTACGACAACCGATGAGCTGATCCCGTCGGGTGAGACATCATCCTATCGGTCCAACCCGCTGGCACTCGCAGAGTTTGCACTTTCCAGAAAAGATCCGGCTTATGTCGGACGTGCAAAAGAAGTGCAGAAGGCAGAGGTCGCACGTGTAAGCGGCGGTGCGCCGTATGAAGCACTTCCGGAGCTTGAAGCGGTTGTGAATGCGATCCGGACACAGTTTGCGGATATCAGAGAAGAAAACACCGGCATCGGCAGTACGATCTTCGCGGTAAAACCGGGTGACGGCTCCGCAAGAGAACAGGCAGCTTCCTGCCAGAAGGTACTTGGCGGCTGGGCGAACATTGCAAATGAATATGCGACAAAACGGTATCGTTCTAATCTGATCAACTGGGGCATGCTTCCGTTCCTGATTCCGGCGGGTGACCTTCCGTTCGCAAACGGCGATTATCTGTTTGTTCCGGAGATCAGAAAAGCAGTAGAAACAGGAGCAAAAGAGATCCCGGCATATGTTGTACGTGATGGCGCGATCGAGCCGTTCACATTGATGATGGGAGATCTTACGGATGACGAGAAAGACATCATTCTGAAGGGCTGTCTGATCAACTACTACCGTGGGTAGTGACACATTGAAATATTTCATGATTATGATATACTGAATACATCAGTTTATCTGATATGAATACTATGTAACAGGGAAATATGCAAATGGACACTCAGGAAACCCAGAGACAGGGTGATATAAACGGGCGCGGCGATCGAAAATGGGACATTCGCCCCTATCTGCCATTAATAGCGACGGTGATCATCATCGTTGCTGTTTGCCTTGTTATTTTCTTCCTGATTTTCCGGTATCAGGGTTTCGGACATGCGATCGGTGCAGTTGCCCGTGCATTGCAGGCTGTGATTTTTGGTATCTTTATCGCATATCTGATCAATCCGATGATGAAATTCTGCGAACGGCGTCTGTTCCGGCTGGCAAACAAACGCGGAAAGGAATTGACGACGAAATGCAAGAAGCGGTTCCGTATCATATCCGTTGCATTCGGCATGATCATTTTTCTCCTGATCATTGCGGTATTATTACTGGCGATCATTCCGCAGGTTGTTGAAAGTTTCCAGGATATTTCCGAAACGATCGGTGAGCAGTTGACGGCATTTACACAGTGGGTGGAAAGCCTTTCTACAGTACAGACACCCTGGGGGGGAGATGTCAACAATATGCTCGAACAGATGCCGGATTATATTTTACAGTGGCTGCAGAACAATGTGTTCTCACAGGGGAATACCCTTATTGAGTCCATTACATCCGGGATCGTTAATGTGATCCGTATCATAGTGAATATGGTCATTGGTCTGATCGTGGCAGTTTATCTGCTGATGACAAAAGAGCGGTTCATCGGTCAGATGAAAAAGGCGGTTTACGCAATCTTTAAACCGCGTGCCGGAAATGTGGCGATGGATATCTTAAGAAAGATCAATCGTGTGTTCGGCGGTTTTTTTATCGGAGACATCGTGGACTCGATCATTGTCGGTGTGATCTGCTTTGTGGGCGTCACCATTATGCAGATGCCATATCCGATGCTTCTGGCGCTGATCATCGGCGTGACGAACCTGATCCCGATCTTCGGACCGTTTATCGGTGCAATCCCCTGTGCATTGCTGTTGCTTCTGGATAACCCGATCCAGGCAGTATACTTTGTTATTTTCATCTGCATCCTGCAGCTGTTTGACGGAAATATATTAAAACCAAAAGTGCTCGGAGACACGATCGGACTTTCGCCTTTCTGGATCCTGTTTTCAATCCTGTTGTTTGGAGGGTTGTTCGGGATCGGCGGTTTCATCTTCGGCGTACCGATGTTTGCGGTAATCTACTATGTGATCAAGCGGATCATAGAAGCCCTTTTGGTAAGAAAGAAGCTTCCTACAAAAACCATTGATTATGTCAATGTTACAAAGATGAATGTAGAAGAACAGACGCTGATTCTGAACAATAAGCATGTGAGAGGCGACATCCTGTATGACGGGAAGGTCGGGAAGGCATTCGAAAAAAGGATAAATCCTGCGGATGACGCAGATCAGGGAAATAATAATAAAGAATCGTAAGATTCAAAAAAGCAATGGAGAGGTATTGTTGTGGATAAGTACGAATACAAGCTTAAACTGGAACAATTAAAAGAACTGGTATCGCTGGAACGCTATTATGAAGCGGCTGCGATCACGGATGAGATCAACTGGAACAAGGTCCGTAACATCGGAACGCTTACCATGGTCGGAAAGGTATACGAGCATCTGAAACGTTACGAAGATGCGAGAGATGTGTTCACGCTTGCATATGACCGTTCACCGGTCAGCAGGACTGTGCTCCTTCATCTGACGAAGCTCTCCATTAAGCTTGGTAACGCAAGTGATGCGGAAAGATATTATGAAGAGTTTGTTGAATGCGCGCCGAGAGATCGCGTGCGTTATGAGCTTGCATATGAGATCG
This sequence comes from uncultured Lachnospiraceae bacterium, assembly GCA_902797015.1. Lineage (GTDB taxonomy): Bacteria > Bacillota > Clostridia > Lachnospirales > Lachnospiraceae > SY8519. The sequence goes on along the minus strand of CADBRG010000244.1, from coordinate 6,906 downwards.
CAACCCTGCGGAATGCTTCTGTAGAAGAGCGGATCCATATTCTCGAGCAGTTTAAGGCAAGAGAGTATACAGAGGAGTGGGCACTTGAACTGGCAAAACTCTACCATGAAGCAGGAATGGAAAATGAGTGTATTTCCACCTGTGATGAGCTGTTCATCTGGTTTGGTGAAGGTGATTATGTCCGCCAGGCACTGGAGTTAAAAGCAAGCATTACACCGCTTTCAGATCTGCAGCAGGAAAAACTGCCGTTACTGCAGGAGCAGTCCCGTCTGCAGTGGGAAGAGGAGCAGAGACGCCGTGAAGCTGAGAGACAGGAAGCAGAACGTCGTGAGCTGGAGCGTCTGGAAAAAGAACGTCTGGAAAAACTGCGTCAGGAAGAGGAAGCTCGTCTGGCAGCAGAAGAAGGCCGTGAGGTTGGCGACCGCGACGTTGACCGGGCATTCCCGGAAGGCAGCGTAAAATGGAATGATGAAAAGCTTCGTTCAAAGGAAAGTGTCGGCGACTATGATGGCAACCTGAATGCCGGAGAAGTTGTTGGATCTGCGGTTGGCAAGTTTAAGAATCTGTTTAAGAACATGTCTAAGATGCAGAACCGCGCAGAGGATGAGTATCTTGAAGAAGAAGAGGATGCATTCTTAGAGGATCTGGAAGTCGCTTCCAAGCAGACAACGGCAGAAGCGTTGGCTTCGACACCGGCCAGCGCGGAAGAGCCGATCCCTGTTACGGAAGCAAAGCCGGTAGAAGAGGCAATCTTAGAGCAGGCATTAAGTGAAGTGGATATGACGCCTGAAAAGCCGGTTGAGCAGGAGGCAGGAAAGAAGACAACGCTGATCGAGCGTCTGACTGCACGTCTTCAGATTTCGGATGAGCCGGATGAAGGCGATTATGATGAAGATGACACCATCGAGGAAGCACTGGATGAGTGGAATCAGACAAAGAAAAAATTAGATAAAACAATCGACAGAGTTACAAAGACAGAAAATCTCGAGGAGCGCCGTGCGCAGGCAGCGCAGGAGATGAATGATATCATGGCCCGTCTGGCACAGCTTCAGGCGATCCTGCAGCCGGATGCATCTGCAGAGGCAGCACAGACAGCACCTGCAGCAGAGCCGGCAGCTGTTGAAACCGCACAGGCGGCAGGAAGAGTATCTGCAGCACAGTCTCCTGTAGCAGAATCTTACAAAGAGGCAACTGCGGAGGAGGTTTCCGAAGCGAAGCGAGGCGTAGAGGAAGCTGCTAGAAAAGCCAGAGAGCAGTTTGAAAAAGCAGCGGCTGCTGAGGCGGCTGCAAAGGCTGCAGAGCAGGAAGCAGCGGTAGAGACAGCACCGGTTGAACCGGAAGTAAAGGTGGAAGAAGCACCTGCAGCAGAACCGGCAGCCACGGCGAAGGCAGAAGAAGTACAGGCAGATGTAGGGCTTGACAGCACCTATTTTTCGGCACCGGCAGCGGAAGAAGTTCCAGCAGCAGAGGCAGCACCGGCAGAAGCTCCGGTTGTGGAAGAAGCAGAAGCACCTGTCGAAGAAGAGATCCTTCCGACAGAGGAGATTCTTCCGGAGGAAGAGATCTTGCCGGAAGAGGAGGTAGTGGAAGCACCGGTTGCAGAAGAAGTTGTGGAAGTACCGGTTGAGGTTGAAGAGACGCCGGTTGAAGCGCCGGAAGAAATCGTTCCTGATGAAACACAGGAGCCGGTTGTAGAAGCAGATCCTGCAGAAGGGACACCACTGGAAGCAGAACCTGATGACTACCGTCCGCTGACAGAAGAACAGAAAGAAATGTTCAGCTACTTTGTATCCGTACCGGGTCTTGCACGTCAGATCAGCAAGGCACTTGAAGGCGCAAGTACAAAGACAAAAGGCGCGGTTTCCTCAACAGCAGGTAATGTGATCATCCAGGGCCCTGCAGGCATTGGCAAAACCGTACTTGCAACGAACCTGATCAAAGCGATCCAGATTGAGAATGACAAAGAGAAGAGCCGCATCGGTAAGATCAGTGCACAGTCTCTGAATAAGCGTGATTTTGCGACATTACTTGAGAAGATCACAGGCGGCTATCTGATCGTTGAAAAGGCAGGAAATCTTTCCGAAGAAACCGTGATCCGCATGGCAGAAGTCATGGAAAGCGAGACGGGCGGACTGGTCATTGTGCTTGAAGATACAGAGGAAGGCATCGCAAATATTCTTGCAATGAACGAATCCTTTGCAGAGAAATTTACAGAAGTCATTACCGTACCGGAATTCTCTGTAGATGATCTTGTAGAATTCGGAAAATCCTATGCATACGAAATGGAATGTGTAATCGAGGAAATGGGTGTCCTTGCACTGCATACCCGCATTCAGAACATTCAGAAGATCGATCATGCAACGATGCTTGCGGAAGTCAAGGAAATCGTCGACGGTGCGATCGAGCACGCAGAGAACCATAACAAGAGACGGTTCGGACGTCACGCAAAACGTTACACAGACGACGACTACTTAATCTTAAGAGAAGAAGACTTTAGCGCATAAGCTGTCGAGGTATAGATACGAATCGCATGTTTACATGCAGATTCGTATCTGTGGCGAGACGCAACGGAAATGAGCATGTAGCACGATAGTGCGAAATGCGAACCATAACAAGGAGAACCCAAATGCCAAAATACAACCCAATCACAGAATATGATATGTACCTTTTTGGTCAGGGTGCGCACTATGAGATGTATGAAAAGCTCGGCGCACACCCCTGTAAAAAAGGGAAAAAGGCAGGTGTTTCCTTTGCAGTTTGGGCACCACATGCAAAAAATGTCTGGTTGACAGGCGACTTTAACGGATGGAGCGAGACCTCTCATCCGATGGAACGCCAGGAGCCGAACGGCATTTATACATTGTTCACAGAAGATGCCAAAGAAGGCGATATTTATAAATACCTGATCGAGACACAGGATGGCAAACGTCTGTATAAGGCAGATCCATATGCCAACTATGCGGAGCTTCGTCCGGGTACCGCATCAAGAGTTTTTGATATCACAAAGATCAAATGGACTGACGATGCGTGGATCAAGGCAAGAGCTGAGAAAAAGGAAGGCGATTTATACCATGAACCGATGGCGATTTATGAAGTACACCCCGGTTCCTGGATGCGCCATCCCGGCAGAGACGATGACGGTTTCTATACTTACCGTGAACTGGCAAAAGCTTTGACATCCTATGTGAAGGACATGGGTTATACCCATGTTGAGTTGTTAGGTATTTCCGAGTATCCGTTTGACGGATCCTGGGGATATCAGGTAACAGGCTACTATGCACCGACATCCCGTTACGGAACACCGGAGGATTTCGCATATTTCGTCAACTATCTGCATAACCATGGCATCGGAATCATCTTAGACTGGGTGCCGGCACATTTCCCGCGCGATGCGCACGGACTGGCAGACTTTGACGGAGAGCCGCTGTATGAATATGCAGATCCGAGAAAGGGAGAGCATCCGGACTGGGGAACCAAGATCTTTGACTATGGCAAGACAGAGGTAAAGAACTTCCTAATCGGCAGTGCATTGTATTGGATCGAGCAGTTCCATATCGACGGTCTTCGTGTGGATGCAGTCGCTTCGATGCTGTATCTGGATTATGGCAAGGAAGACGGTCAGTGGGTAGCCAATGAATATGGCGACAACAAAAACCTCGAAGCCATTGAGTTTTTCAAACATCTGAATACGGTTGTCTGCGGAAGAAACCATGGCGTCATGATGATCGCGGAAGAATCCACTGCGTGGCCGATGGTTACGGGAAAAGCAGAAGACGATGGTCTGAACTTTACCTTTAAGTGGAACATGGGATGGATGCATGACTTCCTGGATTACATGAAGCTGGATCCGTACTTTAGAAAAGACAATCACAACAAGATGACCTTTGCGATGAGCTACAATGAGAGTGAGAAATACATCCTTGTACTCTCGCATGATGAGGTGGTTCATCTGAAGTGTTCCATGATCAATAAGATGCCGGGTCTGGAAGGTGATAAATTCAAAAACCTGATGGCAGGCTACGCATTCATGATGGGGCATCCCGGAAAGAAGCTCCTGTTCATGGGACAGGATTTCGGACAGATGCATGAATGGGATGAGAAAACAGAACTGGAATGGTTCCTGTTAGACCGCCCGCTGCATCAAAACCTGCAGAAGTTTGTCAAAGCACTTCTTAAGATCTACCGTGAGAATCCGGCCATGTATGAACTGGATCATCAGTGGAACGGATTTGAATGGATCAATGCAGATGACGGATATCGAAGCATCTACAGCTTTGTCAGACATTCAGAAGACGGCAAGAACAACCTGCTCTTTGTGATCAACTTCACACCGGTTGCAAGAGAGGATTATAAGGTCGGCGTTCCGACAGAAGGAAAATATCAGCTGATCTTAAACAGTGATGATACAAAATTCGGCGGAAGTGGCAGCATTCGCAAAAAAGTATTTCATGCCAAAAAGAGTGAATGTGACGGCAGAGAATATTCGATCGAGTATCCGCTCCCGGCATATGGTGTTGCAGTATTCCGGTTTTAACAGTTGACCGGCAACAGAATGAAACGCAAAGCTTTTGGGAGTGTGTGACACTTCCAAAAGCTTTTTGTTAAAATAAGAACAAGAAGGACAAGTTTTCATGAATGACAGAGAACTGGCCTGGGAGGAAATCAGGAGAGAATCGATCATAAAAGATGAATGGATCGATTTTCGAAAGTCTGTATACCGATATCCTGATGGGCGGATCTACGAGCCATTTTACAGTTACAGCCGGAGAGATTATGCAGTGATCATCGCATCGGACGAGGACGGGAAATTCTTATGCGTCAGACAGTTCCGGCAGGGGATCCGACAGGTGACGACAGAGTTCCCGGCCGGCGGGATCGAGTTTCGCGATGGAATCACAAATGATACAAAAGAGGCCGCGGACAGTGCACTGGAGGCGGCAAAACGGGAGCTTCGGGAAGAAACGGGATATGTTTCGGATGCGTGGAAACATCTGATCACAATTCCGTCAGATGCTACGGTATCAGAAAACTATGCGTATATATTCCGGGCAGAAAAGTGCAGAAAAGCCGGAGCGCAAAGCCTTGATGAAACAGAGCTGATCAACGTGCTGCGGTTTTCGGGGGAAGAAATCGATCAAATGATCGCAGAAGGAAAATTCCAGCAGGCAGTCCATGTGATGGGATGGCTTTTGACAAAGTAAGGAGGAGAGAAAAATGAAAGTGTTACTGGCAGGCGGTGCGGGCTATATCGGATCGCATACAGCGGTAGAATTGTTGAATAGCGGACATGATGTGGTCATTGCTGACAATTACAGCAACAGCAGTCCGGAAGCAGTACATCGTGTTGAGGAACTTACCGGTAAATCCGTTCAGGCATACGAAGCAGACGTACGCGATCATGAGGCAGTAAGAAAAATCTTTGCAGATAATCAGATTGACTGTGTGATCCACTTTGCGGGTCTCAAAGCTGTCGGTGAGTCTGTTGAAAAACCGATCATGTACTATCGGAACAACATCGATACGACACTTACATTGTTAGAGTGTATGGCAGAAGCAGGTGTAAAACAGATCGTCTTTTCTTCGTCAGCGACTGTTTACGGAGAGGAGAATCAGCCACCTTATACGGAAGAGATGCCGCGTGGCACGTGTTCCAATCCTTACGGCTGGACAAAGGCAATGATGGAGCAGATTTTAGAAGATGCTGCGCATGCAGATCCGGAGCTTTCTGTGATCCTGCTTCGTTATTTCAACCCGATCGGCGCGCATGTATCGGGACGCATCGGTGAGGATCCGCAGGGAATCCCGAACAATTTAATGCCGTATGTTTCACAGGTTGCGGTTGGCAGAAGAGATCATCTGACCATATTCGGAGATGACTATCCGACACCGGACGGGACGGGCTTAAGAGACTATATTCATGTCGTAGACCTGGCGATCGGTCATGTCAAAGCAGTGGAGTATGCAGCTTCTCATAAGGGGGCAGAGGTATTCAACCTCGGAACGGGGACGCCGTACAGTGTGCTTGAGATCGTCAACACCTTCAAGGAGACCAATCAGATCGATGTGCCGTATGAGATCGGACCGAGACGTGCGGGAGACTTGCCGAGTTCTTACGCAGATGCAAAGAAAGCAGAAGAAATCCTCGGCTGGAAGGCAGAGAGAAATCTTGCCGACATGTGTCGTGACACATGGAAATGGCAGAGCGATAATCCGATGGGATATCGCGAATAAGAGTAAAAAAAGTTCTGCACTTTACCTGTTATGGTAGGTGCAGAACTTTTTGTTTTAAGATATGAGCTTTGCATAAGCTACGGATTGCTTCGCTAACACTCTTATGCTTTTTCCGGTTCCGGATAATCGACTCCGAAGGTCTCAACGGTCACCTTTTTCATACGCTGTTCTTCTACAGGACGATCCTGGAAGCCGGTGCGTGTCTCGGCAATCTTGTTGACGTTCTCCATACCTTCAATGACTTTACCAAAGCCTGCATACTCTCCATCCAGATGCGGAGATGTCTGATGCATGATAAAGAACTGGCTGCCGGCTGTGTTCGGCATCATGGTACGTGCCATGGAAAGTACGCCCGGCTCATGCTTTAAGTCATTTTTAAATCCATTGTGGCTGAACTCACCTTTGATGCAGTAGCCCGGGCCGCCCATGCCGGTGCCTTCCGGATCACCACCCTGGATCATAAAGCCACGGATGACACGGTGGAAGATAATGCCGTCATAATAACCTTTTTTAACGAGAGAGATAAAGTTGTTTACAGTATTCGGCGCGATCTCCGGATAAAGCTCTGCCTTAATGATATCGCCGTTTTCCATTTCAATAGTTACTGTTGGATTCTGTGCCATTATTTTTCCTCCTGGTGTATGGTTTGTTTATTCGCCCTCATCCGTCAGCTTG
>CADBRG010000243.1 GCA_902797015.1 uncultured Lachnospiraceae bacterium | reverse complement strand
ATCTTTTAAAGAAATCTCATTTCCCTTCGGGTCTGTTACGGAATAATCATAAATACTCATGCGAAATACCTCCTAATAAAACTTGACAAAAGTATTTTATACAATTATATTGTAAACAATATAAATATTTTGTCAAGACATTTTCCGAAAAAATGTGATACATATGAATAGAAGTGGTAAAATGATTTTTACATTTTGGATGAATGAGAGGGACAGTATATGGAACGAGAAAAAAAGATCATTCGTACCAGTGTGATCGGTATCCTGGCAAATGTACTCCTGGCGGCGTTTAAAGCGGTTATGGGTATCATGTCAAATTCAATTGCCATCACCCTTGATGCGGTAAACAATATTTCAGATGCAGCGTCTTCCGTGATCACGATCATCGGGACGAAGCTTGCAGGCAGAGCGCCGGATAAGAAGCATCCGTTCGGGTATGGAAGGATCGAATATCTGAGTGCGATGATTATTTCGGTGATCGTTTTGTATGCAGGTATTTCTTCTCTGACGGAATCCGTGAAGAAGATCATTCATCCGGAAACGCCGGATTATTCGTCGGTGATTCTGATCATTGTGGCAGTTGCGGTCATTGTTAAGATCGTTCTCGGCCGTCATGTAAAAAGCGTTGGTGTAAAGACCAATTCAGAGTCTCTGATCAATTCGGGAGAGGACGCGACACTCGATTCGATCATTTCTGCATCGACACTGGCGGCTGCTGCGATCTACCTGATCTGGGGGATTCGTCTGGAGGCATGGCTTGGTGCGATCATTTCAGTTGTGATCATCAAATCCAGCATCGATATGCTGCGCAGCACCCTGTCACAGATCCTCGGAGAGCGCGCAGATGCAGAGCTTGCACGCGAGATTAAGGAAACGGTATTATCTTTCCCTGAAGTCAAAGGCGCATATGACCTGATCCTTCACAATTACGGACCGGACAGGTTTGTCGGATCGGTCCACATCGAAGTGCCGGATGATATGTCGATCAACAGGCTGGATGAACTGACCAGAGAGATCACGGTAGCGGTCTATCAGAAGTTTGATATTATCATGGCGGCAATCGGTATTTATTCTGTGAATACAAAGGATGTGGATTTTATGAAAATCCGCGATCAGATCCGGGAGGCGGCAAAGAGTGTAGAGCATGTCAGGGAGATTCATGGATTTTATCTATATGAAGATAAGAAGCAGATCCGTTTTGATCTGGTGATCAGCTTTGATGCAAAGGACAGATATCAGGTATATCAGGGCGTTGTTGATAAGGTGAAAGAGATGTATCCTGATTACGAGATCGTTGCATCGATGGATACGGATTTCAGCGAAGAATAGGCTGTTTGGGAGCGTCGCAGGAGCGATGCTCCCTTATTTTTTCGGATAATCAAGTCATTTTTTCAACTGGTATTGATTTCCGAAAATCTTGTGTTATAGTGGATTCACAATTTGAAATCATGATTTTGAAAGGTACAAGTGAATAACATGGAAAGAGGAAAGAAAGCAGTAGAGATACACCATCAGGGGTATAATTGCTGCCAGTCCGTTCTGTTGTCCTGCGCAGATCTGACCGATCTGTCGGAAGAGACACTGGCGCGTCTGGGAGCAGGATTTTTGGGCGGCATGGCGACAGCAAAAGGTACCTGCGGCGCATTGGTCGGTGCACAGATGATCATGGGATTAAAAGAGTTTAAGGGCAAGCAGCTGCCCGGGAATGCACGTGATCTGTGCCAGAAATTTGAAGGTCATTGCGGCGCTGTGATCTGTGGCGTGATCAAGGGGAAAGAGACCGGTAAGGCACTCTGTTCCTGTGATGACTGCATTAGATGCGGCGCAGAGATGATTGAAGAGATATACGGATAGATCGTTTGGAATGACGATGGTAGACTCCTCCTGTTTTCGGGAGGAGCCTTTTTTTGCGCGTTGAAAAGAGCCATGCACAGACAGGATGTCAGGTGGGCGATGAGAGCCGGCTCTCAATCGGAAACATGACATTCTGGATGTATACGGCGAATGCCGTGACAGTGAGAGAACGAAGTTCTCGAACTGTTGAGCATGGCTTGGGAGAAGAAAATGTTACAGACGGGAACACTTTTAGACGGAAAATACCGGGTCATACGTGAGATCGGACGGGGCGGAATGAGCGTTGTTTATCTTGCTGTCAATGAACGGGCCGGCAAGACCTGGGCATTGAAGGAAGTTCGAAAGAAAGTGGACGGCCATGACGCCATACGGGCGCAAAGCATTGCCGCTGAGATCGGAATGCTAAAAAAGCTTCGTCATCCAAATCTGCCTGACATCGTCGATGTCATAGATTACGGTGCGTGTTATGTCATCGTAATGGATTATATCGAAGGGAAAAGCCTAAAGCAGATCCTCGAAGAAAACGGACCGCAGGAGAGCAGGCGTGTGATCGCATGGGCAAAGCAGCTCTGCCACGTTCTGCATTACCTCCACAGTCAGGATCCGCCGATCATCTACAGGGATATGAAACCGGGCAATATCATATTGCGGCCGGACGGACAGCTTTCCCTTGTTGATTTTGGCACGGCGCGGGAATACAAGCGGGAGAACAGAGAAGATACGACCTGGCTTGGGACGCGCGGATATGCCGCACCGGAGCAGTTTGGCGGCAGAAGACAGACAGATCGGTCTACGGATATTTATGCACTTGGTGCGACTCTGTATCATCTCCTGACGGGACGCAGTCCGGCAGATACACAATTTGTCATTTATCCGATCGGGCGGTTTCGTCCGGAACTTTCCGGAAGCAGACTTGAGAAGATCATTGAGAAATGCTGTCAGCCGGAACCGGCCAGACGCTTTCGGGATTGCAGGGAATTATTGTCTGCACTGGCGCAAGTCGACGAGAACGGTGCCGGAAAGTGGTTGACCAAAAAGCGTAAGCGGATTCTTTTGACGGGGATCCTTGCCGGACTGATCGGTGTGGCGGGGGCGGCAGGTCTGCCTGCCTACGGTGCAAGATCCGTCCGCAATGAATATCTGTCGCGGATCAGTTATGCAGAAAGTGCAGATGATTTTTTGGAAGCGGCAGATCATTACAAACAGGCGATACAGCTTCGGCCGGAGGCCGGAATGGCCTATGAGAAAATGCTTTCTGATATGACAAAAGACGGAGAGATCTCGCAGGAAGAAAAAGGCCTGATGGATGAGGCGTTAAATGCCGTGCAGCAAGTCGACGGGAAGACGGTATCCAATCTGATGCTGTTTCACAGGAATCATCCAAAAGAGTATGCGGCATTTGTATTCTGCCTGGGCAGGGATTATTACATCTTTTATCCAAACGGACAGCGCGATGCCAACGGGTATCTGAAGCAGATCACAGAGGATGCTTTTTTGCCGGAGGAAACGCGCAGGATCGCGCAAAGCCTGGTAGCGATCACGGATTATTATGTCTATGCCGGATCGTTTGCGGGGGACCGCGACTGGGCAGGCGCCAACATGCAGACGATGTACTCTTATCATTCTTTATGGACGTCGCTTATGACGATCATTTCAGATTCTGAAACTGCAGATGAGCAGTCAGGCGGTCCATTCTTTTCACTCGCAGTTTACCGGGAAGCTGCAACACAGATCACCATGAATCTTCAGAGTATTCTGGATGCCGGAATCACCAAAAACGAATTAGAGCAGGCACTGGCATCGGCAAGGACTTATCTGTCCGAACATGCCGGTCTCAGGCAGTCGGTTTCTGCGCAAAAGTTATACGAAGAAACAGAAAATGCTGTCCTGAATGCAGAGCAGGAGATGAAGGCGTATTTTCACATGAATTAAAAGCAAATACAAAATAAGGTTCCCGGGCAAAGCAGAAAAGTACAAACGGAGGTATGCGGATATGGATAGGACAGGATGGAAAATACTTTTAACGATCGCATGTCTGATCATGGCCGGCGGAATGATGTTCGGGTTTCGGAATGTGTCAGCATCTGAGACGGAGGAAATGTCTGTGGTGACGGAGGCGGAGCCGGAAACAGAAAAGGAAGAGCCTTCGATCGAATGGAGGATGGAGGAGGCAGAGTGCTTTGAAGGGATCTCATACTACAGGCAGGATAATTGCGGACTGTCGGTCATCATTTCCGATGTCACATCGGAGCTGGTTCTGGCAGAAGTAAAGATCGGTGATGCGGCGTTTTCCCTGGAGGATTTCGAAATAACAGAACCGGGCACGTATGTTTTTGACCTGACAGCAGAAGAAATGTCTGATCTGATCCCGAACGATGGAGAAGTAACAGCTTATGTTTATGTGAAGGATGCAGATGAAGTTATCAGCGAAGATGCCCATTCATTTGTATTGGACAGAACGAATCCGTCGTTTGCGTTTGTCGTATCCGGACTGGAGGATCATATTTTTTATCAGGGAGAGGCATCCGGACAGGAGGTTCGTGTTTTGTCATATGAACCGTTTCAGCAAAGTGAATGGGCTAAGATCGTGATCCGTGCAAAAGATGAGATGGGCTGTCGGACCGATTATCAGATTCAGTCTTCCATATCCGGGACCATATCCGGTAAGAGCGATGCCGGGCAGCCATTCTTGACGGAGTCGGAGATGTCAGAAACGGTGAACGGGCAGCAGCGGTTCTGGATCGATGGGATCGAAGTCAGGGACCGGGCGGGAAATGTATCCTGCATTGGGAGGTCGAACACGCTGTTCTTAGACATGGAAAGCCCTGCAGCCGAGGTGAAAGCGCCGGAACCGGTGGTGCTTGCGACAGAAGCGATCACGCACAGAAATGCAGATGGCAGAGGGATTTACAAGGATGATGTTACACTCCGGGTAACGGTATCGGATGACGGAGAGCAGGAACAGGGATGCGGGCTGAAGAATGTTTCCTGTAAGGTGCTGGTGAACGGGGAGGAGACGGATGCATTGTCAGATTGTCTAAACGATGCGCCCGACTTTCCGGTACCGGAGGAGATCGTCTATGGTGACGATTCCGCACTGGAGAATCTGCAGACATCCTACACCGGAACCGTTACCATTCCGAAAGGGGGCATTTTTGAGACAAATGACATAGAGGTTCTGGTGTATGCGACAGACCATGCAGGGAACGGGACGTAGGAAGCGCTGGCACGTTTTCAGTTCGGCATAGATTCCGAAGGGCCAATGGCAACGGTAAGCTTTGATAACAATGCGGTGCAGAATGAACGGTATTTTAAGGAGCCGAGAACCGCAACGATACAGATCCGTGACAGGAACATTGATGCCGGTCTGATCAAGGTTGACACACAAAGCAGTGAGATATCCGCAGGCACCTATGAACGTGGAAATGACGATACCGGAAATGGGGACTGCTTTGAGAAAACGGTACGATACGATCAGGACGGGACTTATACATTAGAGGTCACCGGAACAGATGCGCTGGGAAACGCATTTGAAAAGGAAGTCCGGTTTACAGGAACCTCGCCAGATCAGTTTGTGATCGATCAGACTGCACCTGTGATTTCCGTACAACAGGTAGAAGCCGGAACTGCCTATAACGGGACCATTGCCCCGGTTGTCCGGTTTTCGGATGAAAACTTTTCAAAGGACCTGACAGAGGTATCACTTTCGGGAGCGCGTGAAGGAGACCGGAAAGATTTGCTTTCCGCAATCATGCAGGACGCTTCCGGAGCCAGTTGTACAATGCAGGATATTCCGGTCAAAAAAGAGAATGATGATATTTACACTTTAAGGGCGAAGCTAAAAGATCTGGCCGGGAATGAGAGCCGGACAGAACTCGAATTCAGCGTGAACCGGTTTGGGTCAACTTATGATTATAACAATGACCGCGACACGCAGGAGCTGATGGGGGATTATTTTACCGGTCAGGAGAAGAGGGTATATCTGCGGGAGATTAACCAGAACCGTCTGACAGATCAGAAAGTAACCCTGTATCATGACGGGGCAAACAGAGTGCTGCAGCAGGGGATCGAATATCAGGTCACACAGGAAGCATACGGCGACTCGATCCAATACATTTATGCATTTGCCGGTCACAACTTCAGAAAAGAAGGCATTTATGAAGTGGTCGTTCAGTCTGTTGACGCAGCCGGGAATATCAATTCCAACCATGTTATGCGTCAGGATGACGGGATAGAATCCGTCCGAATTCGCTTTGCGGTTGACAAAACTGCGCCGCAGATTCTTTTAAACGGCTCGGATGCCACAAAGGCGCCCGTGTTTTCGGAAGGAGAGGAGATTCAGATCCTGCCGGGGGACAATATGCAGCTGCAGAACGTAGAACTGTCATTAAGCGAGTCGCAGGAGGGAAAAAGGACGGTGCTGGAAGCCTATAACGGAACGGCACTTCTGAAAAAACTTATGGCGACAGATGGGGTGCTTTCTTTTTCGTTTGACGCGCAGAATAAAGAACAGGACCTGGTGATCAGGGCGGTTGATGCGGCGGGAAATGTGCGTATCGGCACCGCATCCTGTATGTCAGAGCCGAAGATGCAAAGGGCTGGTGTTTTTACACCGCGCATGCCTTCGGAAAGGAGTGGCGAGACGAATGATGTGGACCGGGATGGATGGTATGGCATCCCGGTAGCAGCAGCGGGAATGCTGCTATTGATCCTTCTGGGACGAAAAAAACATGCAGACGTATAAAAAGATCCCGGAGCCAGTCAGCTCCGGGATCAGATTCAAAGCTTATTCTTCGACGGCGGTATCGCCGCTGTTTTTTGCCGCTACACGTATGATCAAAAGGACGATGATCATAATGACGATACCGATCGGCAGTACGATCGCAGCCCGTTTGACAAATCCGGCAATGATGTATGTGACACAGGAGACGAATGCGACAGTCATCGCATAGGGCAGCTGCGTGGATACATGGTTGATATGGTTCGATTGCGACCCGGCCGAGGCCATGATCGTCGTATCCGAGATCGGTGAGCAGTGGTCACCGCAAACAGCACCTGCCATACATGCAGCGATACCGATGATCAGAAGCTGCGGATTGTTCGGGAATACACCGACAACGATCGGGATCAGGATACCGAAGGTTCCCCATGAGGTTCCGGTCGCAAATGCGAGACCGACGCCAACCAGGAAGATGATGGCCGGCAAGAAGCCCATGAACTGATCTGCTACATTTGCCATGGCATTAGCAACGAATGTTGCAGCGCCAAGGGTATCGGTCATGGTTTTTAAGCTCCATGCAAGAACCAGGATCAGGATCGCCGGCACCATTGCCTTAAAGCCTTCCGGCAGACATTTCATACATTCTGCAAACGGAAGCACTCTTCTGCACAGCATGTAGATGATGGTGATGATCAATGCAACAAAGCTGCCCAGTGCAAGGCCGAGGGATGCATCGGCGTTGGAGAAGGATTCGATGATATTCGCCCCTTCAAAGAATCCGCCGGTATAGATCATGCCGATGATACAGGAGATGATCAGGCAGATGATCGGGAAGAGCATATCGATGACACGTCCGCGTTCATTGCCCTTAACTTCTTCCACCGGAGTCATGAACTGTCCGCTGGTGAACAGATCGCCTTTTTCCATGGCATTTTTCTCATGCCGTTTCATCGGACCGTAATCGAATTTCAGTAAAATAATGACGAGCATCATGACAATCGTCAGGATCGCATAGTAGTTATACGGAATGGCGTGGATGAATAATGAAAATCCGTCTTCGCCTTCTACAAAACCGGCAACGGCAGCAGCCCAGGATGAGATCGGTGCAATGATGCAGACAGGTGCTGCAGTAGCATCGATGATATAGGCAAGCTTCGCGCGTGAAACCTTATGTTTATCAGAAACCGGACGCATAACACTTCCGACGGTCAGACAGTTAAAGTAATCGTCGATGAAGATGATGCAGCCAAGAAGAAGTGTCATCAGCTGTGCGCCGACACGACTCTTGATATGGGAACCGGCCCATTCGCCGAATGCAGCCGAACCGCCGGCTTTGTTCATTAACGCGACCATGGTTCCAAGAATGACCAGGAATATCAGAATGCCGACATTATAGCTGTCGGAGACCACGCTGATGATTCCGCCCTCCATGACACCGCGGACCGTTCCGACAAAGTTGAAGCCGGTAACGGCACCTGTTTCGCTTACGGTTTTGGAAGCAAACAGCGCACCGACGATCACACCGAT
>CADBRG010000242.1 GCA_902797015.1 uncultured Lachnospiraceae bacterium | reverse complement strand
GAATATTCTTACAGTGATTCTGTCGGTTCCGGAGAAGTATTCGCACAGGATCCGAAGGCAAATACAAAAGCCGGAAAAGGCGATACGGTCACCATTCAGATCAGTCAGGGTGGAGAGCGTGTTCAGGTTCCGGATGTCGAAGGCGAATCCCTGGCAGATGCCAAATCAGACTTATCCTCAGCCGGATTGGGGTATAAAGAGAGCGAGGAATACAGTGACTCCGTGCCGGAAGGCGATATCATCAGCCAGAGCATCGCTGCCGGTGAATATGTTACAAGAGGCAGTACCGTCACGATCGTTGTAAGCAAAGGAACGGAGAAGCAGAAATACTCATATCAGGGCAAAGTGGAAGCACCTGATAATATGAGCGTAGAAAAAGCTGAGATCGCACTTTATCAGTCAGGTAAAGATGATCCGATCAAGGAATACACGGTAACAACATTCCCATATCCGTTCTTTGTGAACGGAATCGAAGGTTCCGGTGACGGAACACTGGTCATCACCTGGTACTATAAAGACGATTCCGGAACTGTCCAGACAACTGTCGAAGAACAGGCTGTCAAATTCACCCAGAAATAATCAGGGGTATTCATGAAACAGGGAAAAATACTGAAAGGTGTAGCCGGATTCTACTACGTACATGTAGCAGAATCCGGTATCTATGAGTGCAAAGCAAAGGGAATCTTCCGTCTTGAAAATCAGAAACCGCTGGTCGGTGATGATGTCATAATAGATGTTTTAAGCGAATCCGACATGGAAGGCAATATCACAGAAATCCTTCCCCGCAAATCAGAACTTCTCAGACCGGCTGTCGCAAATGTCGATCAGGTTCTGCTGGTTTTTGCTGTCACAAAGCCCAAACCAAATATCAATCTGCTTGACCGCATGCTCGTCCGTATGGAACGGGATGCGATACCAAGTATTATCTGCTTTAACAAATGTGACCTGGCAAAGGATGACGATATCCGGAAATTACAGGATATTTATGAAAAAACTGCTTATCCGGTTCGGTTTATCACCACACAAAGCCCGGATGATGTTTCGATGATCAAAGGGTTTCTTACCGGAAAGACCACCGCACTGGCAGGTCCGTCCGGAGTCGGAAAATCTACCCTGATCAATCAGCTGTCTCCTGAGATTCAGATGGAAACGGGCGAGATCAGCAAAAAGATCGGACGCGGCAGGCATACCACACGTCATGCGCAGCTGATCTCATTGGATGATCATTCCTATCTGGTAGATACACCGGGATTTACTTCGTTAACCGTTGATGATTTTGAACTCGAGGAACTAGCTTCCTGTTTCCCCGAATTTGCACAGTATGAACCACAGTGTCGTTTTCGCGGATGCAGTCATTTGAACGAACCGGATTGTGCAGTTAGAGCAGCATTAGAACAGAATCTGATCAGCGAATCCCGGTATCATAGCTATGGACTGCTTTATCAGGAATTATCAGAAAAGAATAAATATTAATACAAAGGAGAAGTCTATGAATTATCTTGCACCATCATTATTGGCATCTGATTTTTCGGAACTCGCAAATGAGGTCAAACGTATTGATCAGGCCGGCGCACAGTATATTCATATTGATGTTATGGACGGAATGTTTGTACCAAGCTTATCGTTTGGTCTTCCTGAAATCCGTTCCCTCAGAAAGCATACCGGGAGAGTGTTCGATGTTCACCTTATGATCGAAGAGCCGGTTCGTTATATTGATGATTTTGTCGATGCCGGAGCGGACATCATAACCGTTCATGCAGAAGCATGCAAGCATCTGGACCGTACGGTCATGGCGATCAAAGATGCCGGAAAGAAGGCCGGCGTTGCATTGAATCCCGCGACTTCTCTTCATGAGCTGGACAACATTCTGCCACTCTGTGACATGGTGCTCCTCATGAGTGTCAATCCAGGGTTTGGCGGACAAAAATATATCCCGTATGTAACGGATAAGATCCGTAACCTGCGCCAGATGATCCAGGCCAGCGGCTGTGAAATCGACCTGGAAGTCGATGGCGGCGTAACACTCAATAATGTAAAGGAAGTACTGGATGCCGGTGCGAATGTGATCGTGGCAGGTTCGGCGGTCTTCCGCGGTGATGCCGCTGAAAACACAAAACAGTTCCTGGAAATCCTGAACAGTAACAATTGAGGGCGCACATGGGTAATATTCTGATCATTACAGGAGGCCCGGTCAACGAATCCTTCGCACGGGAATACATTTCCGCGCACAGCTGGGATCATATCATTGCTGCTGACAAAGGACTTAACTTATGTCATTCCTGTCAGCTTGAACCGGATCTCATTTTAGGCGATTTTGATTCCTCTGATCAGCATGTGTTTCAATATTATGAATCAAAATATCCGGATCGTATCCGCCGATATCCTGCAAAGAAGGATGAAACGGATACAGAGCTTGCCCTGATCGCAGCATTATCGATCCCGGAAAAGGAGATCCACATCCTCGGTGCACTTGGCGGAAGAGTGGATCACATGCTGGCAAATATTCAGCTGTTGCAAGTGGCACTCGAACAGAATCGTCTTTGCTATCTGATCGATGAAACAACCAGAATCCATATGACGGATCATCCGATCACACTACGGAAGGATCCGGACGCAAAAGACCTCGTGTCGCTTCTGGCTTACGGGGCAGATGTGACGGGCCTGACACTGGAAGGCTTCGCCTATGAAACCAAAGACCTGACACTTTCCGTTGCGGGAAGCAGAGGCATCAGCAATTATCTGACCTGTAAGGAAGGAAAGATTTCTTTCACAAGCGGTATCCTTCTTGTGATCGAAACGATGGAATATTAAATACCGAAAGGAGCAACAATTTCATGAAACTTGGTATCGTCGGATTACCAAATGTTGGTAAGAGCACATTATTTAATTCACTTACAAAAGCAGGAGCGGAATCTGCGAATTATCCGTTCTGCACCATTGATCCGAACATCGGTGTGGTTACCGTACCGGATGAGCGTCTGAAACTGCTTGGAGATATGTACCACTCGAAAAAGGTTACACCTGCTGTGATCGAATTCGTAGACATCGCAGGCCTCGTAAAGGGCGCAAGCAAAGGTGAAGGCCTTGGCAATCAGTTCCTTGCCAACATTCGTGAGGTTGATGCGATCGTTCATGTAGTACGCTGCTTTGAAGATACCAATGTAGTACATGTTGACGGAAGTGTAGATCCTGCAAGAGACATCGAAACCATCAATCTTGAACTGATCTTTTCCGATATTGAAATTCTCGAACGACGTATCGCTAAAGGAAGCCGGGCAGCAAGAAATGACAAATCCATTGCCAAGGATGTTGAACTTTCCCAGAAGATCAAAGCGCATCTGGAAGAAGGACATCTTGCAAAAACTTTTGACATTGGCGAGGATGACGACGATATCAAATGGTTCCATTCGCTGAACCTGCTTACGGCAAAACCGGTCATCTACGCGGCAAATGTTTCCGAAGATGACCTTGCTGACGACGGTGCATCCAATCCGTATGTTGCATCCGTAAGAGAGCTTGCCGATCAGGAAGGTTCCGGTGTTTTTGTAATCTGTGCCAAGATCGAAGAAGAGATGTCCGAACTTGATGATGACGAAAAGGCCATGTTTTTAGAGGAGCTTGGTATCGCAAGATCCGGTCTGGATAAACTGATCCAGGCAAGCTATGATCTTCTCGGTCTGATGAGTTTTCTGACGGCAGGAGAGGATGAGACCCGTGCATGGACCATCAAGAAGGGAACACTTGCACCGCAGGCTGCCGGTAAGATCCATACGGACTTCGAACGTGGCTTCATCCGTGCAGAGGTTGTGAACTATAAGGATCTGTTGGAATGCGGAAGCCTTGCAGCAGCCAGAGAAAAAGGTCTGGTCGGCGTGGAAGGCAAGGAATATGTTGTCCGGGATGGAGATGTCATCCTGTTCCGTTTTAATGTATAGGAGGATACCACGATGAAATGCCCATACTGCGGAAGCACCAATACTCGCGTGATCGATTCCCGTCCGGTAGACGAGAACGCCTCGATCAGAAGAAGACGCATGTGTGATCAGTGTGAAAAACGTTTTACAACCTATGAAAAGGTGGAGACCATTCCGCTGATCATTGTCAAAAAAGATAATACACGAGAGCAGTATGACCGTTCTAAAATCGAGGCAGGTATCCTCAGAGCCTGCCATAAAAGACCGGTTTCTGCCGATCAGATCACAGAACTGATCGATGCTGTTGAGACAGAGATCTTCAACAGAGAAGAAAAGGAAATCCCAAGCAGTGTGATCGGAGAGCTTTTGATCGACAGACTGAAGGATCTGGATGCAGTAGCATATGTGCGTTTTGCTTCGGTATACAGAGAATTCAAAGATGTAAATACCTTTGTCAATGAGCTGAAAAAAATGCTCGATAAAGACAGCCGGTAACAGGGCGGAGGACATATGCTGAAATTCAAAAATCTGTACCCCGATCTGTATATGAGTTCTGCTTACCGTATTGATTACGCACAATTATATCAGGACGGTTACCGCGGAATCATTTTTGATATTGACAATACGCTGGTGACACATGGTGCACCGGCAAATCAAAGAGCAATCCGGTTGTTTTCTCATCTGAGTGAGCTGGGATTTTACTGTTGCCTGATCTCAAACAATCAGGAAGAACGTGTGAAGATGTTCAGCGATAAGGTGGAAACGTTCTACATCTACAATGCACACAAGCCCAATCCGGAAAATTACAAAAAAGCAATGCTTATGATGGGAACGGACCGTCTGTCTACCGTGTTTATCGGGGATCAGATCTTTACGGATATCTGGGGCGCGAACCGGGCCGGAATCTTCAACATCATGGTAAAGAAGATTTATTGGAAAGAAGAGATTCAGATCGTTTTAAAACGTTTCCTGGAATTTTTCGTATTGCTTGCGTATCGGTTTTCGAAACGCAGAAGGAATAGTCTGAAACTGATTTCACATTATACAAGAGGACGGAGGAAATAAATGAAGATCGTCATAGGTAATGATCATGCCGCTGTAGCAATGAAAAAACAGGTTAGCGAATATCTGGCTGACCAGGGACATGAAGTGATCAATATCGGAATTGATCAGGAAGAACGCTGTAATTATCCGGATTACGCAAAGAAAGCAGCAGAGTATATCAATGCAGGCAAAGCAGATGTCGGTGTTCTGATCTGCGGAACGGGTGCAGGTATGGCAATCGCCGCAAATAAAGTCAAAGGCATCCGTGCTGTTGTCTGCTCTGAGCCTGTAACCGCACGTCTTGCAAGAGAACACAATCATGCAAATATCATTACATTCGGCGCACGTGTGATTGGAATCGAGATGGCGATTGCCATCTTGGATGCTTATCTGAATGCGGAAGAATTGGGCGGACGTCATGCAGAAAGAGTAGGTTTAATTACACAAATCGAAGAGAAAGGTTGAAAAATATCAGCGCATCATATAGAATAGAGAAGATGTATCGCGAAAGAAAACCCATTAAGGAGGAGTTTTTATGATATCAGCAGGTGAATTCAGAAACGGTATGACACTTGAGATTGAAGGCAATATTTATCAGGTAATCGAATTCCAGCATGTAAAACCCGGTAAGGGCGCTGCTTTTGTTCGTACAAAACTGAAAAATATCGTCAATGGCGGTGTGGTAGAAAAAACATTCCGACCGACAGAAAAATGTGAGCAGGCTCACATTGATCGTTCCGATAAGCAGTATCTTTATAATGATGGTGATCTGTATTATTTCATGGATGTTGAAAACTATGATCAGGTCGCGCTGAACAAAGATGATATCGGCGATTCTCTGAAGTTTGTAAAAGAAAATGAGATGGTTAAGATGTGTGCATACAAAGGCAATATCTTTGCAGTAGAGCCGCCTCTTTTCGTAGAGCTTGAGATTACAGAAACAGAACCGGGATTCAAGGGTGATACCGCTACAGGCGCTACGAAGCCGGCAACCGTTGAAACTGGTGCTGTTGTAAACGTTCCGCTGTTTGTTGAAACAGGTGATGTGATCAAAATTGATACACGTACGGGCGAATATCTTTCCCGTGTATAAGAAAAGTGAATTAAGTAAAAGAAAAGCATTCTGTCAGATATTGGCAGAATGCTTTTTTTATTACAATGGCAGATATTCCGGTTTCCTGTTTTGAAATACACAGTAATATTGAAATCCGCAGGCGCGCAGCAGATCGGGGATCTGTGCAAACGCATAGCCGACATTTTCTTTTTTATGGGCATCAGAGCCGATCGTAAGGATTTCTCCGCCCAGATCCCGGTATCTTTGGATGATCGGAATAGCCGGATGCGGATGGGCAAGGCCATACTCCAGTCCTGCAGCATTGACTTCAATGCCTTTCCCGCGTGATATGAGTTCTTTCAGGATTTCATCAAACAGATCCATGTATTCATTCGGATCATATGGGTTCCTGTCATCCGTACCGTATCTTACAACATAATCGAGATGCCCATAGACATCAAAGCCGTCCCAGCATCGAATGTTCTCAAGAATTGATTTAAAATATTCCTCATATGCCTGCTTTACGGTACGGCCGGCAAAATACTCCGGATAATAAGGATCCTTTCCATGCACCATATGTGAGGAACCGATCACGAAGTCATAGTCATATGCTGTAACGATCTTTTCATATTCTTTTTCTGTGCCTTCCGCAAGTCCCAGTTCAATCCCGTATCTGACAGGTATATCCGTCGATTCATCACATAGCCCGCGGATGGTTTTATCATATTTTGGAAGATCAAGCAGGAAAAGCGTCGGGTCCTCCGGATAAACCAGATCAAGATGGTCTGTGATCGTGATGCCCGGAAGATGATGTACCTTTGCCTGCTCCAGAATGTCGGAAATATCTGTTTCACAATCTCCCGAAAACAGTGTGTGGATATGCGCATCCCATATCATATTTGACAGCTCCTTTGTTAAAAATTCATATAATATTCCATAAGTATATTGAATTGTTATACAATTGTCAAAATCCGCTAAATCCCTTGCTTTCTAGGGTTTAATCATATAGAATAGAGAGGTATGGAATTTATCAAATTATTAGATTCCAAAATTATTACTAAACGAAACAGGAGGAAGAACTATGGTAAAAGTAGCAATTAATGGATTTGGCAGGATTGGACGTCTGGCGTTCCGTCAGATGTTCGGCGTAGAAGGGTATGATATCGTTGCGATCAACGATCTGACCAGCCCGAAGATGCTCGCACACCTGTTAAAATATGATTCCACACAGGGAAGATATAAGACAGATTCCATCACTGCAGGTGATGACTACATCATGGTTGACGGCGAAGATATCAAGATCTACTCTGAGCAGGATGCAAACAACTGTCCTTGGGGAGAGCTGGATGTTGATGTTGTATTAGAGTGCTCCGGATTCTATACATCCAAAGAAAAAGCACAGGCACACATCAATGCAGGCGCAAAGAAAGTTGTTATCTCTGCACCGGCAGGCAATGACCTTCCGACAATCGTTTACAATGTAAACCATACATCTCTGAAAAAAGAGGATCAGATCATCTCTGCAGCATCCTGTACAACAAACTGTCTTGCACCGATGGCAAAGGCATTAAATGACCTTGCACCGATCAAGAGCGGTATCATGTGCACGATCCATGCTTACACAGGAGATCAGATGACACTTGACGGTCCGCAGAGAAAGGGTGACCTCAGAAGATCCCGCGCTGCAGCGATCAACATCGTACCGAACTCAACCGGAGCTGCAAAAGCGATCGGTCTGGTTATCCCGGAGCTTTCCGGCAAGCTGATCGGCGCTGCACAGCGTGTGCCGACCCCGACAGGTTCCTCTACGATCCTGAACGCCATCGTTGAAGGCAATGTAACAGTTGAAGAGATCAATTCAGCAATGAAAGCAGCAGCAAACGAGTCCTTCGGTTATAACGAAGACGAGATCGTTTCTTCCGATATCATCGGCATGACATACGGATCTTTGTTTGATGCAACACAGACCATGGTAATCCCGCTTGACAATGGCACAACACAGGTACAGGTAGTATCCTGGTATGACAATGAAGCAAGCTATACTTATCAGATGGTTCGTACGATTAAGTTCTTTGAAGGACTGTTTTAATCAGCATATCACAAGCGGATCCGGTGTATCACATCGGATCCGCTTTACGCATTTTTAAGGTACATGTTGTTTTTTTAATATTATTAGCTTTCAGAGGAGGAAGAGAACATGTTAAACAAACTCACAGTCGATGATATCCAGGTTAAGGGAAAACGCGTACTCTGCAGATGTGACTTTAACGTACCGTTGAAAGACGGCGTGATCACAGATGAAAACCGTCTGGTTGCCGCATTACCGACGATCAAAAAGCTGATCAGTGAAGGCGGCAAGGTAATCCTTTGCTCACATCTTGGCAAGCCGAAAGGAGAGCCGAAGCCGGAGCTTTCTCTTGCACCGGTTGCTGTCCGTTTAAGCGAACTGCTTGGTCAGGAAGTAAAATTCGCAGCAGATGATGTTGTCGTTGGCGATAATGCAAAAGCTGCAATCGACGCTATGAATGACGGTGATGTGATCCTGCTTGAGAATACCCGTTATCGTATCGAAGAGACAAAAAACGGCGAAGCGTTCAGCAAAGATCTGGCT
>CADBRG010000241.1 GCA_902797015.1 uncultured Lachnospiraceae bacterium | reverse complement strand
GATCTGCTGGATCCCCTTCTCAAACTGCTTGCGCTTCATGGTGTCGATCCGCTCCACCGCCGCAAAATGCTCCGGCGCAAAGGTCGGAATGCCTTCAAACGCGAAATGCTCTTTTGCCGTCGTCAGTGTATCGCCGATCGAAAAAATACCCGGATCGAACACACCGATGATATCGCCTGCATAGGCCTCTTCGAGCAAATGCCGCTCCTGTGCCATCAGCTGCTGGGACTGTGCAAGCTTGATCTGTTTGCCGCCCTGTACATGGAAGACCTCCATGCCCGGCTCATACTTTCCGGAACAGATCCGCATAAACGCGATCCTGTCACGGTGTGCCTTGTTCATATTGGCCTGGATCTTAAATACAAACGCGGAAAATGTCTCATCAAAGGGATCCACCACACCCTGATCCGAGGTTCTCGGGAGCGGGGAGGTCGTCATTTTCAGGAAATGCTCCAGGAATGTTTCGACTCCGAAATTGGTCAGTGCCGATCCGAAGAATACCGGTGACAGTTCACCCTTAGAAACCAGCTCCTGGTCAAACTCTGCACTCGCGCCGTCTAAAAGCTCGATCTCTTCCTCTAACAGCTCTCTCTGATCTGCTCCGATGATTCCGTCAAGCTCCGGTGCATCCAGCGGATATTCTTCCTCTTTTCCTTCTTTTGTACCTTTCTGGGTATCGGAAAACAGCTTTACATTTCCGGTTCCGCGATCATATACGCCACGGAATTCTTTTCCCGAACCAATCGGCCAGTTGATCGGGCAGGTCGCGATACCGAGCTCTTTTTCGATCTCATCCATCAGATCAAAGGTATCCTTCGCATCGCGGTCCATTTTGTTGATAAAGGTAAAAATCGGAATGTGGCGCATGACACAGACCTTGAACAGCTTTCTCGTCTGTGCCTCAACACCCTTGGATCCGTCAATGACCATCACCGCTGAATCCGCCGCCATCAGTGTTCTGTAAGTATCCTCAGAGAAGTCCTGATGTCCCGGTGTATCCAGAATGTTGATGCATTTTCCTTCATATTCAAACTGCAGAACCGATGAAGTAACAGAAATACCTCTCTGCTTTTCAATCTCCATCCAGTCTGATACGGCATTCTTTGCGGTTGCCTTACCCTTAACAGATCCGGCCTGATTGATCGCACCACCGTACAGCAGGAATTTTTCCGTCAGTGTCGTCTTGCCGGCATCCGGATGCGAAATGATCGCAAAGGTACGGCGCCGTTCTATCTCATTTTTATAATCTGCCACGTATATTCTCCTTCGTGTATGATTTCGTCACTCTGTCTAAAATATCGGCGTCCCGGAGATTTCCGGTTCGACCGCAAGCCATGATAACACAGTCTGCCCGATGTCTGCAAATGTTTCACGCGTACCAAAATTCGTCCCATCCGCTACCGGCAGGTTTTCTCCGGCGATCAGGAGCGGAATATACTCTCTGGAATGGTCTGTCGAGGGTGTCCCCGGATCACATCCGTGGTCAGCCGTGATCAGCAAAAGATCCTCAGGCCCAAGCTTTTCCAGAATACGCGGCAGCTGTGTATCAAAATAGGTCAGCGCCGCAGCATAGCCGTCTACATCATTCCGATGACCATATAACATATCGAAATCTACCAGATTCACAAAACAGATTCCGTTAAAATCGCGATCCATCCACTCGATCGTACGCTCAATCCCGTCTGCATTATCCTTCGTTCTGACAAATTCGGTGATGCCCTTTCCCGCAAAGATGTCATTGATCTTTCCGATGGCCAGTACATCTTTTCCGGCAGCTTTGATCTGGTCAAGCATCGTCGTCTTCGGCGGCTGCAGTGAATAATCGTGTCTGTTTGATGTTCTGGTAAAGCTGCCCGGCTCTCCGATAAACGGTCTTGCAATGACACGGCCGACCCCAAGGTCGCCCTGCAGCATTTCCCGTGCAACTTCACAATAGTGATAGAGCTCCGGCACCGGCACCACATCCTCGTGTGCAGCGATCTGGAACACGGAATCCGCAGAGGTATAAATGATCAGCGCGCCGGTCTCCAAATGCTCCCTGCCGTAATCTTCGATCACCTGTGTGCCGGAGTAGGGCTTATTGCACAGAAGCTTTCTGCCGACAGCCTCGGCATACCGCTCCATAAATTCTTCCGGGAATCCATCCGGAAATGTCGGCATCGGTTTTTCTGAAATGAGTCCTGCGATCTCCCAGTGCCCGGTCGTGGTATCTTTCCCGTCGGAACGTTCCGCAAGGCGGGCGTATGCATGGCGCAGTCCATGATGTTCTGCGACTACCTCCACAGACCCCTCAGGCTCCACGCCGTCAATCTCAAAAAGGCCGAGCGATGCCATATTCGGCACATGCAGCTTCTCGCTTTTCCTGCAGGTCCCG
>CADBRG010000240.1 GCA_902797015.1 uncultured Lachnospiraceae bacterium | reverse complement strand
TCTTTCTTATCAAATACATGATAACACATCCTGCCATCATAAACAGAATCATGATTGCAATGTAATCCAAAAAGAAAAATATACGCGGTTCGCTCAAGTCAAAAAATGCAAATGCGGTTCTGCTGGACATATATCCCGGGAAGCCGCGTCTGATAAATGACACAACACCATAAACCGAAATGCATCCAAGGATCACACACAATGTGGTAAATCCATTTTTGCTCTTTCTCACCAGCTTTTGAAACGGTGCGACCAGATGGGTTCCCGCGTGAACACACAGCATCACGTATCCCCAGTATGCCAGGATCATGTGGATGCTTCGGAGCTGAGCCGAGACCGGCAGTGCCGGGAGAAACGTGTACAGATGCTTTGACAAGAGGATTCCCGTAACCGGCTGCAGGATCATAAAAACAAGCAGGAACAGATTCAGACAAACCTGAAATATGTTTCTGGAACGGATTGACCTGTACCATTTTCGGTTCAGGATATTGTGGATGATGAACAGCACAAAGATCGCTGTTCCAACCACCTCGTGAAACATTTCTCCGATCAGCGAATACGCCATCAGCATCGGCAATAAAACCGCCATTGAAATATCAAGGATCATTCTAAAGTGCTTTTTCATAATCCAAGTCCCGAAATCCACCCGTTCACTTCACTTCTGACATCATCCTGTGCGTTCTGTGCATCATTTCCTCTGATTGCCAGACCTTCCAGAACCGTGCTGCCCGGGCAGGCATCTGACAGCTTCTCATCAAATCCGGATAAACCGGAGCCTTCATGTGTTGAAAACGGCACCAGTGTCTTTCCGGACAACGCATCCGCGTTTTCTTCAAAGAATGTATACATAATCATCGGCCAGTCGCCCCACCATACCGGTGCGCCGATAAAAATCGTGTCGTACTGCGAAAGATCAGGCACTTCTCCTGCATATGCCGGTCTGGCATTTTCATTCTGCTCCTGCTTCGCGACGTCAGTCAGCTCATCATAGGTCATCGGATAATGATCATCTGCCGGCAGAAGCTCAAACAGATCTGCGCCGGTCTCTTCCGCGATCATTTCTGCTACGATCGCTGTGTTTCCTTTTTCAATCACACCAACCGTATACTGTTCACCGGTACGTGAGAAATAGACAACCAGTGCATTGCTGTCCCCTGTCTCATCAGAAGAAGGCTGTTCTGCCTGCTCCTGTGTTTGCTGCTCTGATGACTGCTGTGCATTATCTGCCGGGGCCACGTCGCCACTACCCGCACTTCCGCATCCTGCCAGTGCGAAGAGCATGCTTAAAACAAGCAACACAACACAGAGATTTCTAATCCTTTGTTTCATATTTCATTACCTCCAAGTACAAACTATAAGCTGTTTATATTATATCCTTTTCCAACGATTTTTCACTGAAAAAACCGTTTACCCCGCCAAGCACGATCCGGTTTGTGGTATCTATCACTTCCTCGATCGGCATCTGTTTTCCGTCCTCGATCCACTGTCTGTATGCCGTCAGGACAGACTGGTTCACAAATTCAAGCAGCAAATGCTTCTCAAAGTCAGAGAGCTTCTGGTATTTTTTTGACTTTCCCCATCCGGTATCCGTCACCTTAGTTATCATCTTGTCCCGGATCGAATGATACGCGTTGCTGCAGGTAATCTTTTCATATGCCAGCCCCTGCTCTGCCGAATACAGGAAAAATACGCGGTTGACTTTATCAAGATCCTCCGGCAGAGAAAAGTCTTTAATCCGTTCTATATAGGACGCAGAAAGCTCTGCCTGCATTTCTGCAAGCAGATCATCCAGCGATTCATAATAATGATAAAAGGTTTTCTTGTTAATCCGCGCCAGGTCGCAAAGCTCCTTTACCGTGATCTTTTCGTAATTCTTTTCACAGATCAGGCTCTCAAAAGCGCCTTTGATTCCTTCGATCGTTTTGATGACTCTAAGGTCTTCTTTTCCTGTCAGTATCATCGTTAGCTCCTTTATTGCACCTGCAGCTGGTAGTTTCCTGTGCGATCCGTCTGACGATTGCCGTACCCATGCTGCCTGCGCCGAGCAGTGCGATCACCTGTTTGTTTTCATTTCTGTCAAAGATCATTTTTTATCCTCTTTCATAATAATTCTGCAAATTGTGTTTTGCAACTATGGTTTCTTATCTCTCTGTATTATACTTTGGCTATTTTGGGCTAACAATGGTCAATCTGTCCAGGTTCGTTACTAAAGCAACTCTTTTTGAGAAAAGGTTACTTTACTATATAAAAAATCCCCCGCCGTCTTTTGACAGCGAGGGATTCTCATGTATGGTATATGGGCGATGCTTACCAGTTGTCTTTCTCTTCTGCGTAAACCTTTGGAAGCACCTTATTCAGATTGGTAAACTCTTTGATGTTATGTGCCAGAAGACCTTTTGCGATCATCTCACATTCCTGCTCCGGAATGACCTTCCAGACCGGAACAAGGCACTGCGGTTTTCCGTCAATAATGTGATATCCTACCCAGAATCTTGCCTGGAATGTCATCACACCATCGATCTTCTTTGCTACTTCCAGCATTACGACTGGCATTTTCATCGGACCAAGAAGCGCGTTTGCGCAAACGATGAACTCACATCCTTCCTTGCCGATCAGACTGGTGTCCATTCCCATATCCGCAGGATTCTGGAACATGATCACGATCTCATCCGGCGGGCCACCGATGGATTCCTGAACGGTATGTGTTGCCCCCCAGGTCTTCTCTTCCATCGGAATGGACGGATCCAGTGCACGTCGCCTGCCTTCTTCATTCAGCTCCAGACCGTAATGGTCCTCCGGATCCCAGATGGCATAACGGAATGCTTCCAGCCCATGCCATGCAAACCACCAGTAGAGCATGTCTGCTGTGCAGTCCGGCATCGGAATGTTTCCTGCCACAAGGAGACCGCCGTCTTTGGTCGGATAGAATCCGAGTCTTTCCGGATAGAGTGTTTCCGGCTCCAGGACTTTATTTCTGTCCTCGATTTCAAGGCACTCTTCTACCGTACCCTTACTTGCATCAACCATTGCAAGCTGCTCCGGCGTCGGAGAAGCTACACCCTGCTCATAGTATTTGTAGTATCTTTTTGTTTTTGCGTCTTCCGAAACGGGTACTAAAGCCATCTCTTCCTCCTGTCTTTACTTCACCAGTCTGATCATTGCAACTGCACAGTCAGCAACTGCCTGCTTTGCGCGCTCTTCGAGTTCAGCCGGAAGCTCTTCATGAAGAACGTCGATGCAATGCTCTTCAAAGTTTCTCTTAAACAGATCCGGATACAGATCTTCACAAAGTCCACAACGGATGCAATATTTATTATTAATCTCTAATTTCATCTTGATTTCCTTTCCCGATTATCGAATTTGTTCACTCATCAGTAAAATGTTAGAAATTTTCGCGCACATATGCAGCTGCGCTGTCACCTGCCAGAAGACCTGTTGTCATTGCGCCGTATACGGTACCGCCTGCATTGGAGGTCGGCTCACCGTAGAAGCTGCCTGTTACCATATCGCCTGCGCCATAGAGTCCTTCGATCGGCTGATTGTTGATGTCCAGAAGATTTGCATTCTCGTCGATCGCCAGACCACCCATTGTATCATATGCACCTGCGAAGATACGGAAGCAGTAAATGTGTCCGCTTTCTTCTCTGATCGGATGAAGGTATTTTGCATCTGTATGGAAGTCCGGATCATAGCCTTCTTCGGCTGCCTTGTTGTATTTTGCGATTGTCTCTTTCAGATTTGCTTCATTGATGCCCATGTATTCTGCGACTTCATGGATCGTATCGAAATGACACATATGCTTATTGCCTTTTGCGATCGAAGCATCCATCTGTTCACGCAGGCCGGAAAGCTTTGCACCCTTGAAGATGAAGTATACATAGTTTTCATCAAACTCTTCTTCCATGCGTTTTACGGTATCCTCATCAAAGATCTGATATCCGTGCATGTTGGACTGCTTGCAGTACGCGCGGCTCATTGCGGTGTGCTGATTGCTCATCTCTTCGTTGATGAAACGTTTGCCCTGCTCATTGACACGCATCCACGGCATTTCTGTAACGACCTTGATCTGGTTTCCGTTCAGCCACGGTGTGTTCGGTCCGATTCGTACGCCCGGGTTCGGAACTTCCGGATCCGCGCTGATGACCATGGCAGTCTTCTTTCCGCCGATCTCCCATACAGCCTTCTGTCCGTCACCATCCTGGCAGCTATCCGGGAATGTGATCAGAACCTGCTTGCCTTCTTCAAATACTTCTTCGAACTTCGGATCTACATTGATGACGCCTTCTTCTTTCATCATCTCCATGTTTCCGGTGATTCCGCCGGAAGCAACGATCAGTGCCTTACACTGGATGTCGATTTCTGTTCCGTCTTTTTCATATGCGATCGCGCCGGTTACTTTATCACCTGTTTTCACGATCTTTTTGATCGGTGTCTGGAAGAAGAACTGTACGCCCGCCTTCTCTAAGTTAATGCGCATACGAAGCAGCGCCAGTGCCATCGCATGTCCTTTTCCACGGCCTTCCAGGAAATAATAATCACCTACATCGATTCCGTTTGCATGGCCCTGTGTATATGCTCTTTTATTTCCGTAATCTGCAGGATCTCTGTCCACCTTGATCATGCACTTGATTCCCAGCTCCTCTAAGAAAATACGCGGGAACTCTGAAGAGTATTTTACGACCTTGCTGATCAGGTTCATATTGCCGTCATAGTTTGAGAATCTTGCCAGAACCTCGTATGCTGCTTTCTGTGCTTCCGGTGTGTCAGGTGTTGAGCAAAACATCATCGGGCAGTTAGAAACCGCACCACCCTGTGCCGGATATTTTTCAAATACCGCAATGTCCTTGACTCCTGCCTGAACAAGTTTATAAGCTGCTCCCATTCCTGCAACGCCACTACCCATGACCGCTACATCCACTTTTACTGTTTTGCCCATTTGCTACCCCTTTCCATGATCTTCAAAACTAATTGAATTTTCTTTAACTGAATCGTGTCTTGTTTCTTTTCTGGTAATAAGATACAATTTTTTCAGGAGTGGTTTAAGACCGAAACAAATGGAAAAGTTTTGTAATCGGACTTTTGATAGAAAAAAGTTCGATTGTATGAATAGTGGGAAGGATCTCGAAGGAATGTATCCTGTAAGGTGCACGGAGGATACGGGAGGATACCATGGCAGGCAATCGGAAAGATTACAATCGTTCTGAAACACAGCGACATATCAGAAATGTCTTTTTGGAGATTTATTCTGAAAAAGGGATTGATGGTGTGACCATTAACGGTCTCTGCAAACAGGCAGGGGTCGTCAAGTCTACGTTTTACACCTATTTTGAAGACAAGTACTCTGTACTCGAAGAGATTGAAACGGAACTGCTAAGCACCTTAGCCGATGTCAATAACGATCTGGAAAATCTGGAAGTCACGCCTGTATTAAAAGGGAATCCTCTGCCCCAGGCATCGAAAACGGTGGATTTTATTCTGGCGCATCTGGACGAATACCGCGCCATCATGGGGCCAAAGGGCGACCCCAGCTTTGAAAACCGCTGGAGACGTCATATCTCTGCCAGCTTTACCAATCGGTTTTTAAAAGAAAAGCACGACGCCAAGAGTGCCGGACTCGCGTGCGCGATCTTTTCTTCGACACTAATCGGCATCTATCGCTATTTTATTTTTGAAGATCCGGATATTACAAAGGAAAACTTTGCTCTGATCCTCGGAAACACATTCAAGTATGCGCTGATGGATTTTCAGGCATCGACGAAATAAGATTACTTAATGTCATTTTACGATTCAGCTCGTACTCTCGCATCGCGGTTACGGGCTGATTTTTATCGCATATTTTCCTCAATCAGTTTCTGTACAAAGCCCATATTCAACGGATGTTTGTTGGTTTCGGCTGTAAGCAACAGATTGTTCCCCTGTACGATTCCGTTTCTCGCCATTTCTTCGATTCTGCTTACAGCATTTGCAGCATACTCCGGGTTATCCATCAGACCTAAGTGTTCGAGGTAGTATTCTTTTCTTGTACGGACATTCAACAACATAAAATCCGGATGTATGATCTTATTGCCGGATAATCTGGCCGGATATTCATAACGGTATGGGATCCCTTCTCTTTCAAAATAATCTGCAAGTATCTTCTCTGATTTGGATCTGACACGCTCACCTTTTACTGTATAGATTTCCGCAGTGCCATCCGCAAATGGCTTTTTCTGCCAGGTGACATCCTGCCATTGCTTTGCGTACTCTTCATTTGAAATATAGAGTGGGGTAACTAGTTTCTTTCTATCCTGATGCAGTTTTTCGTATATTTCTACATAATCTGTTTGCTCATATTTTCCCAAAGCTGTTTTCAGATACCGGTATTTCTCAGTCAGGTTCTTTAATAGTTTTTGATCATAATCCTTCTGAGCAAGTAACTCAGCAATCTTCCTATCTTCTTTTTTAATGTAGTAATTTCGCTTCTCCGTTTGATCTCTATGTTCATCGCGATAGTAATATTGCGTTGTTCCCTTGCAATGACCGATCTGCAGTACTCCTGCCGGATATTGGGCAACACGTTCTTCTAAAACTTTGATGTTGTGCTCCAGTTGGGTCAATTCTTGTTCTAAGATCCTTTTAAATTCTTGCACGCTTCCTCCTGACATATGATTCCATGCTTTAATACGTGATGATTCAAGTGTTGGCTGATTTGACACGTAATTTCTCGGCTCCGGTACGCGATGATTTAAGAGTTTGGTGTTTTGACACGTAATTTCTCGGCTCCGGTACGTGATAATTTAAATGTGGGCGGATTTGTCACGTACTCGCTCGATCAAAGTACGTGCTGTTTTAGAGAAAAGGAATTATTTCACGTACTCCCTCAATCAAAGTACGTGCTGTTTTAGTATTTTCAGATAAATAACAGGTAAATAATGAAAAGATATAAGAATTTTTGAGAAAAACTCCCGGAAAACCTAAGTTTTCCGGGAGTAAAGATCAAATTAGATTAATTTACGCGATAGCAGTAAATTACTCGATGATGGTAGCTACACGGCCTGATCCTACTGTA
>CADBRG010000239.1 GCA_902797015.1 uncultured Lachnospiraceae bacterium | reverse complement strand
CATTCGAGATCTGGACAAAGGTCATCGGTGTGCCGGCAGAAAAGATCACCCGTTTCTATCGTGATGAAAACGGGGAATGTGACAACTTCTGGGAGCATGGCGCAGGCCCGTGCGGTCCGTGTTCCGAGATTTATTATGACCGTGGGGAAAAATACGGCTGTGGCAGCCCGGACTGCAAGGTCGGCTGTGACTGTGACCGTTTTATGGAAGTCTGGAATGATGTATTTACACAGTTTGAAGGCGATGGCCACGGTAATTATACCGAGCTGGAAAACAAGAACATCGATACCGGTATGGGATTAGAGCGTCTGGCTGTTGTGGTACAGGATGTGGATTCTGTTTTTGATATCGATACGATGAAAGCAATCCGTGATAAGGTGTGTGCACTTTCCGGACAGACCTATCATACAGATGCATTACATGACATTTCAATCCGTCTGATCACGGATCATATCCGTTCAGCCGTGTTTATGATCGGCGACGGTATCAGCCCGTCGAATGAAGGCCGCGGCTATGTGCTGCGCCGTCTGATCCGTCGTGCGGCACGCCATGGAAGACTGCTTGGCATCAAGGGAACCTTCCTTGCAGAGCTGGCCCTGACCGTCATCTCAGAATGTGAGGACGGTTATCCGGAGCTTCGTGAGCGTCAGGAACTGATCACCCGCGTGCTGACACAGGAAGAGGAAAACTTCAACCGCACGATCGACCAGGGACTTTCCCTGCTTGGCGGCATTCGTGAGCGGATGAAGAAAATGCAGGAAAAGGTACTTTCAGGAGAAGAGGTGTTCAAGCTGTATGATACCTATGGATTCCCGGTTGACCTGACAGAAGAGATCCTGCAGGAAGCAGGCCTGCGCATTGATATGGAAGGCTTCAAAAAGGCAATGGAACGCCAACGTGAGATGGCGAGAAATGCCCGGAAAGAAACCAACTATATGGGCGCGGATGCAACCGTTTTAGGAGAACTTGATCCGTCTGTTAAGACAGAGTTTGTCGGCTATACAGCATTGACATATGATTCTGCGATCACGGCAATGAGCCGCCCGGCTGAGGCAAAACCGTCAGATGCAGCAGACGGTGATGCATCATCTCCGGTTGACGAACTTGTAGAAGAGCTGAAAGCAGGCGAAAAGGGAACCATCCTGACAGAGCAGACACCGTTCTATGCAACCAAGGGTGGACAGAATGCGGATACCGGTGTGATCAGAGGTGCAGATGGCGTCTTTGTCGTTACCGATACTGTGACACTGCCGGGTGAAAAGACCGGTCATGTCGGCTATGTATCCGAAGGCGTGATCAGAAGCGGCGAGCGTGTGACATTAGAGGTTGATGCGACCAAGCGTGCGCGTACCGCGAAAAACCACAGCGCGACCCATCTGTTACAGAAGGCGCTGCAGATGGTACTGGGTGACCATGTACATCAGGCAGGCTCTGATGTGAATGAGGATCGTCTGCGCTTTGACTTCTCTCATTTCTCTGCAATGTCTGATGAAGAGATCCGTCAGGTAGAAGAGCTTGTAAACGCACAGATCGCAGCATCTCTTCCGGTCGTGACAGATGTGATGGGACTGGAAGAAGCCAAGAAGAGCGGTGCGATGGCGCTGTTTGGAGAAAAATACGGCGAGAGTGTCCGCGTGGTTCGCATGGGTGATTTCTCAACCGAGCTTTGTGGTGGTACACATGTAGACAATACCTCAAAGATCGCGGCATTCAAGATTGTTTCCGAAGGTGGTGTTTCTGCCGGCGTAAGACGAATCGAGGCACTGACTTCCGACGCATTGTTTGCATATTACGATGAAACAGAGGCACAGTTAAAAGAGGCTGCAGGCCTGCTGAAAACCACACCGGGCGGTGTTGCTGAGCGGATCGCTCATCTGCAGGCAGAAGTAAAAGCACTGCATGCAGAGCTTGAAAGCTTAAAGAGCAAAGAGGCGCGGGCAGCACTTGGTGATGTCACAGACCAGGTCGAGGAAGTCGGCGGCGTGAAGCTGATCGCGACAGAAGTTGCAGATGTTGATATGAACGGTCTGCGTGAACTGGGTGACCAGCTGAAAGAAAAGCTTGGTGAAGGTGTTGTCGTTTTGGCATCGGCAAAAGACGGCAAGGTCAGCCTTGTGGCGATGGCAACCGACGGTGCGGTTAAGGCCGGTGCACATGCAGGCAACCTGATCAAAGCCATTGCAGGCAAGGTCGGCGGTGGCGGCGGCGGACGTCCGAACATGGCCCAGGCCGGTGGTAAGAATCCGGCAGGAATCGCAGAAGCCATTGGCGCGGTGAAGGAAGTTCTTTCCGTTCAGGTCGGTGCATAAAAACTGATTTCAGACGCATTTTTGTGGATAACATTCTCAAAACAAATGTCTTGACTAGAGAATGCTTTTTGATATATAATGAGCAAGTGCAAATAGACCAAGACAGTTGAATCGCACAATACGCAACTGGAGGGAGGTTAGGTCTTTTTCATGTCAAATGTAATCGTAAAAGAAAACGAAAGCTTAGACAGCGCGCTTCGCAGATT
Organism: uncultured Lachnospiraceae bacterium; assembly: GCA_902797015.1. Lineage (GTDB taxonomy): Bacteria > Bacillota > Clostridia > Lachnospirales > Lachnospiraceae > SY8519. The sequence continues at coordinate 272 of CADBRG010000239.1, read as the reverse complement.
TAAAAGAAATTGCGCAAAAGCAGGCATTCAGCAGGAGATTCGTAAAAGAGAACACTATGAAAAGCCGAGCGTAAGACGTAAGAAAAAATCTGAAGCAGCAAGAAAACGCAAATACAACTAAGAGAAAAGCAGCCCTTTGGCTGCTTTTTCTGCGTACAGAAATATTGGCAGTAAGATGTATGAAATGATATGAGATCATATGCAGGAGGATAATCATGAAACGAGTATTCCTGATCGTACTGGACAGTTTTGGGATTGGTGAAATGCCGGAT
>CADBRG010000238.1 GCA_902797015.1 uncultured Lachnospiraceae bacterium | reverse complement strand
TGTCCGGAATTTCGGCATAATAAAGATATCGAATTTCTCCATCAACTGACATCTTCAGCTTAAGATCATAACCATGTCCCGAAGGAATACATTCCTTCACTTCGTATCCCATCTGTCTCGCTCCAAATTGTTCATACGGATCAGTTTATCTGATCTCCAATTATTTATATCAAAAAACTGTTTTTATGTCAAAACCACTTTCTCACACTCCTTTATTCACACCACCCCATAGCACAAAAACATAACCTGTATTCATCGCGATCCTGTACACCGCATAACGCGACAAAATGATTTTTGTACGACACATTCTGTGTTAAAATAACTTAGATGCTGCTCGTCTTGCCGCATCATTGGGCTCTTTAATTATGATAAGGAGTAAAAATGAGATCGTCACATTCAAATGGATTATTGATCTGTGCAGCATTGTTGTCTGCATTGCTCTGTTTCGCCTCGTGTAAAAAAACAGATGCCCCCAAACCACAGAGCTCTCCCGCAACAAACGCTGAACTCTCACAAACAGAACAGGTCTATGAAAGCCAGGATGGGTGGAGCGTGCATTATCACGAAAATACCATTAAATGCAATGCCTCGAATGCTCATGCCGTTAAATTCATCGATACAACCTCAAAAGACAATAATAATTACATCCAAATCAGCTATATCTCTAACAAACAACCTGAAGAAGTCCTCGCTGAAATCACTTCAGTCTGGGGAAACGAAATGAACGTAAACCGAAGCCAGAATTATTTCCCGGGCACAAAAGATAAATGGGCCTATTGGCGCGTTCTGGACGAAAAAACAGAAGACAGACAAACCGTTAAAACTGCTGTTGCTGCTGAATATAATGATGGCGTCCTCCTGCTTGAAAGCGTTGAACATAAATCCGGAAACGAAACACAGGATACCGCGCTTAGCGACACTTTCTCCAATTTGATAAATTCCATATCATACAAGGATTTTAAACCCCAGACTATTTATGATTATGTCCCGGGCACGTATCTTCCTGAAACACCCGACATCATTGAATCTATCTCTCTTAATAAAGACTATACCGGCACTCTGGTATTCAAGGACAAAACAGTCAATGTCCTCTGGGGCTCAATCGAATTGTCTGCCAGTGACGGAACCACCTACGAATATACTATCGAAGGTGATAACCTGATGCTCAATTACAATGACCAGTGGATATCTTTATCAAAATCGACGCCAAACCCACAGGCCAAATCTTTACCCCCATATCAGTATCCTGGCAATGACCCCATTCATAAAGCCATTGCCGATTATCTCACACACGAAATCGCCAAAAACTTCGATCCCTCTGACGTCTGCATACCAAGTATGACAATCATCGCCACCGATACCACTAATCCCGACGATACACTCGCCTGGGGCGATTACTGGGTATTTAATTATAAATTGGATCAAAATACCCTCCTGACTGAATCCGGTGGCTCCCATCCCGGCTTGATCCATCTTAAAAAATCTGACGAATCCTATACTGTCACCTCGATGGATCTTGTCGCTGACGGCTCCGACAATTTACAAAGTGCCAAAAAAATCTTCGGCGATAAATATGACGATTTCCACAAAATCAATTCCAGTCAGGATGAAAGAGAAAAAGTGCGCCGCCAGTTCATCTCTGATTATGTCAAATCTAACAACTTACCCATCACTAAAGTCAAAGATTTCGGCTGGGACCCCGTTGACCTGCCATAACAGTATTATATTTAATTGTCATTTTTGGTTGACACATTTTTAACGAGGCCATCGTTTATGCTGCTTCCTCAAATGAGGAATGACCGTAACTTCTCTAACTCTTTCTTTACCATTTTATGGATATCAACTCCGGAACAACCACAATTACCCAAATTCACATAGCAAGCATAGATTTTGGCTCCGTCTTTCTCTTCAACAAACCTATGTTCATTTCTTTTTTCATTACAGGGATAAAGCAATATAACCCCTTGAATTTTTTGATTTTCTAACTGATAGTGATGATAATAAGCATACATCTGGTAAATATCACTTTGGCTGATACCGTAATTATTATTGTGTGAATCGTCCAGAATCTTCCATTTGGTATCCAAAATCCAACATTCACCATTACGATTTCTTAAAACGATATCCGGTTTTAACTGGAATATCGTTATATTCTTATCATCAACTCTCGTCGTTAAAAGATTATATTTTTGTTCCTGAGTGGTAATCGTCCAATCCGGAAAAACTTCACCAAGACTGCATGCGATATATTCTTCATAGACTTTCTCCATCGGATACATCAGCGCAAAGGCGATAGAATCTCCCGAATAATTGCTGAATCCCCGATGTTCCATAAACAGGCGGCACCAAATCATGAGGTTGTCGTATTCCGTCAGATTTCGATCGCGGGTATATTGCGAAATATCAGACCGAAAATCCACAGAAGCATCGACTTCATCGAAAAGATCGAGGATTTTCCTGAGTTCCGTACGATTGAGTCCATCGGAGCTCATGCGCACCAAAAACTCGCACGTAGCCTTAATCAGTCGATTTTCCAGGCGATCGACACTGAATTCGTCGTACTGAACATAACATCGTTCCTGATGCGCAGCATTGTATCGAATATGCTGCGAAACAAGCAGTTTCCCCTTAAAATACGGCGCATTGCATTCCACCGTCTCATACCCGCACCTAATTCCTCGCCGAATCAGCTCGTTCACCTCTACAATAAACATCCGAATGAATATCTCCAAAAGTGGCATTCTTGCTGTATCGAGCTTTGCTTTTTGAAAATATTTACACGATAATTGCCTGCATTTCAGAAGCATCGTGAGCAGAAGCTTTTTGGCATATTTCGCATCATCAAAATTAGCAGTATCAGGCGTTTCGGCATTATCCTTCTGGTTTCTTGCCTCATCCTGATTATTTATTACCTCCCTCACATCTATCTCACGTCCACGATCCTTGCGAAACAGTTTTGGAAGCACTTCGAGCACAAGTCCATCCTTAAACGCGATCATTCCTACGTATTTGGTAAACGTGACGTATTCCGCCCCAAACCGAATAATGGCACCTGCATCTTCATCGCCGGGAGTATTCTTATT
>CADBRG010000237.1 GCA_902797015.1 uncultured Lachnospiraceae bacterium | reverse complement strand
TCAGGAACTTTCAATACAAAAACAATCTCAGAGATTACAAAGATCACTGCAATGATCAGCGCCCAGTATCGGAAGCCGATCCGGTAATCCGCGATCACTGCACTGCCGCTTAAGATCGGCACGATGACCATCGTCAGGACCATCGGGATCGCATCGCCGATACCGGAACAGGATCTTGCCAATGAAGAAAGCTGCTCTCTTTCCGCGCCCGGATTCGTGATCGCGGGGATCATCGACCAGAACGGGATATCCATCATCGTATAGGTTACACCCCAGGCGATGTAAATGATCGCAAGCCACCAGCGGAGCACGCCGCCGGAAGCCTGTGCCGGTGCGGAAAACAATGCATAGATCGTGACGGCATTCAACACGGTACCCGTCAGAATCCAGGGACGGAACCGACCGAACCTCGTTTTTGTCTTCGCTACAATGATACCCATCAGCGGGTCGTTGACCGCATCAAAGATACGCGCGCCCATCAGCACCGCACCGATAAATACACTACTGACGCCAAGCACTGCGTTGTAATAATATAAAATGTAATTGGAGACCAGCATATACACGAGGTCTTTTCCAAATGCACCAAATCCAAAAGCAAGCTTACTCCGTAAGTTTAACGCCATGTTACTCATCCTCCGTCAATCCCTGTTCCTTTTTCTTTGCAGCCTTCTTCATTTCAAATGCTGCCTCAACCGCGCGGTATGCACCGTCATAAATTCCCATTTCCTTATTGTCACAAATGTTTTCACACATGCCCTTCAGCAGCGAATCATCCTGTCGGAACAGATCGATCATCTGTAAAATATGCGGAATGTCTTCACACTCGATCGTACCGTCTCCGATCTCTGCCGAATGGATCGCGCCCCACTTTTCATGCCCGCCGATCCGCTTGATAAAAAGCTTCGGCACCGGATAAAAAGCAAGCTCACTCGGTTTTGTCACCAGGACATCACAGCTTCGCATCAGGAGATTGGTCACATAGACTGCCTCAAAAATATTCTCATGGCAGAATGCATGGACACCGATCACGCGCCCGTCAAGGGCCTTCTCACAAAATGTTTTTGTATTTTCCCAGTCGTTGAAATGCGTCTTCGACACTTTCCGAAGTACAGGGATCTCAGCTGTCAGCTCATGCCAGACATTTTCATAATCTCCGACATTGACATACAGTGCTACTTTCTTTTCTTTGATCGCAGGCAGCAGATGTCGGATGATCGCCGCAAAGATTTCCTTTTGCGCGCCTGCTCCGCCAATCGTCAAAAGAAAACGCATCGGTTCTCCTTTTTCCTGCCGCTTCTTGCGTCGTTTGCAGTCTTTCTGGATGTTTTTAACCAGCTCGTGATCAATATAATGTCCCGTATACAGCAGGGAATCTTCCGGCATCGGATGCAACACTTCCTTCCCACGCATCCCGTTTAAAGTCCGATAGCCAAGATACGCGCTGTGTGTCTGAACCGTATGCAGACTTCCCTCTGCCAGATGCAATGCCATCGGCCAGTTGTCCGGGATCGCATTGACCACATACTGCATGCCGGCGTGAAGTGCCGCCTGTGCCGGCCAGACGTGCGTCGCAATGACCGGGATTTCTTTTGGAATGTTGAAAAACACAGGCGCCATCAGCTCTGCGTTTTTCTGATCTGACGCATTGTAGGAAAGCTTACGGAAGCCCTCATAATTCATCGGTTCCCAAACAACTTTATTAAAGACTCTGCTCTTTTGTGAAATCCTTGAGCCCAGAGAATACAGATCATTCTGTGCACTGATCACCTTTGTACAGGTCGTCTCCGGGAAGGAATTGAGATCCATCCAGTAAGGCTGGTAGCCCATCGCATGCGCCGCGGATGCGATCGCCATAGAAATTCTGTAATGTCCGAATCCCATACGGATATTTCCGACAATCAGTCCCTTTTCCTCATCAAATCCTGCCGACCGCATTTGCGGACGTTTCCCGGAAGCCGGACGTCCAAGAAGCACGTCTTTGACCCCAAGGATATCTCCGATCACCGCATTCTCCTTTACCCTGACCGGGTAAGACAGATCGGAATCATCTCCAAATTTGCCGATATATTTCTTTTTTGAAGCAACCGCTTTTTCGTAATCACGTTCAGAAATCCGATTGCCGAAAATCATTTTTGATCTATCAATCAAGTTTCAGTCTCCATTATCAAATCACTACTGTTCCACACGTTCAAAATCAGAAGCCGGATGTTTGCAAAGCGGGCAGATGAAATCATCCGGAATCGGATCACCAACATACTCATATCCACAGATCCTGCAGCGCCAGATAACCTGTCCTTCTTTTGTCGTACCGACTGCTTCCGGCTTTGGCTTGATGTTTTCCAAATAATACTCATAGGTCGTAGACGGTACATCGGTAAGCCCCGCAGAATCTGTCACACTTGCGATAAACAGCGTATGTGTTCCCAGATCGATCGTCTGCGTTACCCATGCGGAAATATAGGCATTGGTCCCGTCCGTAATATATCTGGTTCCGTTATATGCATCCTTCCAGCCTGTAAAGCCGGCAAACTTATCTACTTCCCTGCCTGTCTGAAAGCCAAATCGCTTGAACAGATCAAAGCTCGCCTGTTGGCTGATGATCGATACCGTGAATTTTTTGGTTTCCATGATCAGATCATGGGTGTAATTCAATTTATTGACTGCAATCGTGATCTGGTTTGGATCTGTCGTTACCTGTCCTGCAGTATTGATGATACAGCCATTGTGCTTTCCATCTTTTTGTGCCGTCAACACAAACAATCCATATGTCAGACTGTACATAGCGTTCTTTGCCATTTCCCCTTCTCCCTTCTGAAAAGCCTCTGATTACTGATGGGTAACTGCAACTGTCAAAAATATATCACATTTATAGCTTGTATACAATAAACTCTTATACTTCTTCACACGTCACGGTAAAAGAGATTTCTTTGACATCTCCAGTCTCAAACGTCAATCGGAGAGTCGCATTACCGGACACACCCTTCGTCTTTACGTATGTTCCGCCACAGCTGCCTCTTAGGATCACGCAAGACGGACCGATCAGCAAAACCGGACCCGTTACTTCTGCCAGCACCGCCCCCTGATAAAACGGCAATACATTTCCATTCTGGTCGCACATTCTGATCCTGACAGCAGCCACATCATATGTCTCTTTTTCGCAAAGTGCGTCATGATCAACGATCACCTCCGGACGGATCTCCTTCACCGGCTCGCGCACAACACTTTTTACAACCTGCCCATCCCTGATGGCTTCAAAACGATACGATGTCGCCGTACCGCCCCAGTCGCCGATGTACGTGCTGTACAGACGGTAGGCATCTTCAAAACGCATTCCGTATCGTGTCATCAAGAGACCGCCCTTTGCCATCATCTGTGCCGGCAGATCGGAAAAGCCGAATCTCGCCGCATAGTTTAACAGCTCTCTGACCTGATGCTCCTGGGGTGCGGAAAACTTCTCCTTTTCCATCATTGCATCCCCGATAAAGTCATCGATCTCGATCGGCGGGTGCTTTAGGTTTCTGTAAACCGATTCCTGCGGCCGATAGGTTTTGATCAACCGGTCATTTTTATACATCTTTACCGCTTCCGCATTGGTAAAGATCCAGACCCGTCCCGGATTGCCGGTCGGGTGCTCTCCGATGTCCATTGCGGAGCTGACATAAAGCACCGGTTCCTGCGCACCGTTTGAGGCATATACATATGCAGCCGGTTTGGGATTCCGGAACATATCCATTACGCCATGATAGCAGATCCGGTCACCGCTGCCGAAATCCTGATGCGTATTATAATCTGCCATGCACCAGCCGAACCCGCCTGCAATGTCTTCCTCTCCCGCGATCGCATCCAGCACATTTGCATGTCGGATCGCATGCTCCCGCCGATGGTCTTCACTGTCAAACATTTTGGTCGGATACATATGTCCGTTGTATTCGCTGACCAGATAGGCCTTTTTCCGGTCGGGTGTCACACGCGATTTCTTCTCGCAGCCCTGATTTGTGCCGTTGTGTACAAAATCATTGTAGGTATAAACGTCCTCTAAAAGCTGGCTCTTCTTATGTGCGCGGACTCCACCTGTCGCGCGCGTTCCGTCAAGCAGCTTTGCAATAGAATTTGTCCTGAGATACAAATCCTCATCATCCACAGACTCATTGATCCGCACGCCCCAGAGAACCACAGACGGATGATTCCGGTATTGTGTGATCATCTCCTGCACATTTCTTACCGCCTGATCCTTCCATGCCGCACCGCCAATGTGCTGCCAGCCCGGGATCTCTGTAAACACCAGAAGTCCGGCCCGGTCACAGGCTCTGATAAAATGCTGCGACTGCGGATAGTGCGAGGTGCGCACCGCATTCAGTCCCAACTCGTTTTTCAGGATATCCGCATCCAGCTCCTGCATTGAACGCGGCATCGCATAACCGACATACGGATAGCTTTGATGGCGGTTTAAGCCGACGATCTTTAGCTTTCTGTCATTCAGATAAAAACCGTCCGCTGCAAAATGCGTTCTTCGGAATCCGATTTCTGTTTCTACCGCATCGATCACCGTATCACCGGATATCAGCTCGGTCCTGACCAGATAGCAGACCGGATCTTCTACATCCCAGATCCTGACTCCTTCTGCTTCCCAATCCGTTACATAAACACGAAATTCCCGATCAAGATCCTCGCGGAGCCTGGTCATGCATTTTGACAACGAGATACAGCCAAGTTCGATCTCATCCGGTGCATACAGCCTTTTCATTGTCTGACGGATCTTCACAGGCTCTTGCAGACGATTTACCCAATCCCTGTCAGCTGTGATCTCCAGCTCCGTCCGAAGATGCGCATTGACTTCTGATTTTTCAATCAGCCGCTCATCCTTTGGAAGCATCGGGATCAAAAAAGCATCCTTTATGTACATGGGTTCCAGGATCTCAATCCACACCTCACGATACAGACCGCCATAGGTCATATAATCGATCACATGTCCAAACGGCGGAATGTCAAGTGTTTCCCTGCTGTCAACAGAGATGACGATCTTGTTATCCTCTCCATATCGCAGCGCTTCTGTCAGGTCTGCCGAAAATGCAGTATAACCGCATCCATGCGTCACGACCAGCTCGCCATTGCAGTACACCTCTGCATAATGCGCCGCTGCGCCGATCTGTAAAATGATACGTTTGCCTTCCCATTCTTTTGGTACTGTCAGCGTCTTCCGATAACCGCATACCATCTGGTAAATGCTCTCATCAAAATAATGATACGGCATCTCCACACAGGAATGGGGCAGACAGACGATCTCGTCTGCTGCCCGCACTCCTGAAAGAAATGCCGTATCGAAATGTTTTATAAACTCCCAGCCTTTATTAAAATGAATCTGTTCTCTCATATATATCGATTTCTTCCGTTTACAAAAGTTACACTATGTCCCTTAAGACATTTTACGACGTGATCCAGACCTCCAGCACCTGATCGTTTTCTACATAGAAAACCAGGCCCAGTCCCGGATTGTTTTCCATATCATATTGCAGGATCTCATCAAACTCTTCCACACTCATGGTCTCCGGCTCGCCGTCGCCACCCATCGAGCCAAGCTTTGCACTGCCCGACAATGTAAACCGGTGCTCTCCCGCGTCCGAAGTGTCCAGAACATCTCCCTCATCTGTCGTAATGTCATATGTTCCATTGATCACCAGTGTGCTGCCGTCAATATATGCATCCTGAATGGAAGCATAACTGTCAGACACAGCGGTCGCGATCGTGGTCGATCCCCAAAATGAAGCCATATCCTCTGCTTCTCCTTCATCGGCTGTATCTTCCTGGTCAGTTTTTTGTGTCTCCGCCTTGTCTTCTGTATCTTCTTTTATCTCAGTTTCTTTCTCATTTGCCGAACTTTGCTCTGCTTCCGGCTTCTGCGCTGTCTGAACTTCTTCCTTCTGTTCATTGGCTGCATTTCCGGCACTCTGGGTCTCCTCAGCTGCCTGACGCCCACATGCCGATAAAGAAAACACAAATACTCCTGCCAGACATAAAATCAAAATTCTCTTTTTCATCGAATTTCTCCTTTCACGCCACTGCAATATTTACTGTTGCAATCCTCTTTATATTTTAGCAGAAGGGCCTGGTTACTTCAATGTGCTCATAACTAGTTTGTCCTTTCGTTTCGAATCCATTAACATGCAACCCTAAATTATGGTCTATAAAGACAATAGCTCTCCTCAGACCGTAATCCTCTAGATGAATTACGGTTTGGATGCACAGAATATAAGAACAGCCCGTAAATCCCACGATTTGCACCCCGCATATCCATCGGATTCACCTAACATCCCGCATCCGTGAATATATTTCATCTATAAACTGAATTATTTTCAACAAGCCTATTTACTTCTCCTAAAATCCAGGTATAATTAGCAAAGTGTCTTCTTAATAAAAGGCACGGATCATCAATCAAATTCAGAATTATTAAAAAAGGATACTCACCTATGAAACAACAGATCGAGATCAGATGGCATGGCCGCGGTGGACAGGGTGCAAAGACTGCAGCGCTTCTCCTGGCGGATGTTGCCTTTAAATTCGGAAAAAATGTACAGGGTTTCCCGGAATACGGTCCGGAGCGAATGGGCGCCCCGATCACGGCTTACAACCGCATCAGCAGCGACCCGATCCGCGTACATTCCAATATATATGACCCGGATTATGTGGCAGTCGTTGATGAGACACTCATCCAGTCTGTCGATGTAACGGCCGGATTAAAGCCGGAAGGCGCTTTGATCGTCAATACACCAAAAAGCAGCGACGAGATCCGCGCACAGCTCCCGGGATTTGAAGGAAAGATCGTTACGATCGATGCAAGAAGAATTGCAGAGAAAACACTTGGAAAAAACTTCCCGAACTCTTCCATGCTGGCAGCGGTCGTTGCCGTAACGGGTCTTTTGCCCAGAGAAGAATTCTTAAAGGAAATGCGTGCGGCCTATGCACACAAATTCGCAAAGAAACCGGAAGTCGTGGAAGGCAACATGAAAGCACTCGAGATGACACTCGATGCGATCGCATAGAAAAAGGAAACACTATGAGAACCGATATCACAAACATCAACAAACAAACGCCCTATACCGGTCTGACCGAAGCGCTTGAAGTATACGCAGGCGGAACCTCCGTCCACTTTAATACCGGAGACTGGCGGAACAACACCCCCGTTTACCATGCGGACAAGTGCAGACAGTGCCTTTTATGTGCACCCTGCTGTCCGGATTCAAGCATCCCGGTCACAGACGGAAAACGTGCCGGATTTGATTATGACCACTGCAAAGGCTGTGGAATCTGTGCAGAAGTCTGTCCGTTTGACGCGATGGAAATGAAAGCGGGGAACGAAGTATGAGCATGAATGAAAATACAAACCAGAACACAATTGTAGAAGCGATCCCGGAACGTATGTCCGGCAATGAAGCCGTTGCCTACGCGATCCGTCAAGTCAATCCGGATGTCATGCCGGCATTCCCGATCACGCCTTCTACCGAAATTCCGCAGATGGTCTCAACCTATATTTCCAACGGTCAACTTGATACCGAATTCATCCCAGTCGAAAGTGAGCACTCCGCAATGAGTGCAGCCATCGGTGCAGAAGCCGCAGGCGCACGTACGATGACCGCTACTTCTTCTGCCGGACTGGCACTGATGTGGGAAGAACTTCTACTGGCAGCTTCCAACCGTCTGCCGATCGCACTGACACTTGTTAACCGTACCCTTTCCGGCCCGATCAACATCAACTGTGACCATTCCGACGGTATGGGCGCAAGAGACACCGGCTGGATCCAGATTTATGCAGAAAACAACCAGGAAGCCTACGACAACTACATCCAGGCATTCCGCATTGCGGAGCATAAGGATGTCAGACTTCCGATCATGATCTGCCAGGACGGTTTTATCACAAGCCACGCTGTGCAGAACCTGTACCTTTTACCGGATGAGGCAGTCAAAGACTTCGTCGGCACCTATGAGCCGGAAGAATATCTGTTAAAGCCGCATCAGCCGATGGCGCTTGGTCCGTATTCCGAAACAGACTATGTTATGGAAGCCAAGAAAAACCAGCTCGACGCAATGAACCGTTCCAGACAGGTCATCCTGGATGTGGCGGATGAGTTCGCGCAGATGTCCGGTCGCTCCTACGGATTCTTTGAAGAATACCGCACCGACGACGCAGACTACATCATGCTGTTGATGGGCTCCGCAGCCGGCACCGCAAAAGACGCCGTTGACGAATTAAGAGAAGCCGGAATCAAAGCCGGTGTCATCAAACTCCGCGTCTTCCGCCCGTTCCCGGAAAAGGAGCTTGCCAAAGCACTTTCCGGATGCAAGGCATGTGCGATCCTTGACCGCTGCGAAAGCTATAACGGAAACAGCGGCGTTCTCGGAAGCGAAGTCACCGCAGGCCTTTACCGCGCAGGCGTGCAGATCCGTACCTTAAACCGGATCTACGGACTTGGCGGCAGAGACTTTACTGTTGATTCAGCAAAGAGCGTATTTGAGGAACTGACAAACTGGATGGACGGCGGCGAAGAACCGCTCCAGAATGAATACATCGGACTGAGAAGATAGGAGACGTAACATGGCAGCATACGATTTTAAAGAAGTCATGAGCAAACCGGAGCGCCTGGCACCGGGACACAGAATGTGTCCGGGCTGCGGCGGACCGATTGCCGCGCGTGCCGTGCTGCGCGCGCTGCACGAGGGCGACCAGGCCGTGATCGGCAATGCTACAGGCTGCATGGAGGTATCCACTTTCATGTATCCCTACACCGCCTGGGAAGACAGCTATATCCACAATGCATTTGAAAATGCCGGTGCCACATTAAGTGGTGTCGAGACCGCATACCGCGCTCTAAAAAAGCGGGG
>CADBRG010000236.1 GCA_902797015.1 uncultured Lachnospiraceae bacterium | reverse complement strand
GAAACGGGAAGAGATCATTGTAAGGAGGAGAGAAATGGCAAGTGTTCAGCTGAAGCATATTTTCAAGAGATATCCGAACGGGTTTGAGGCTGTAAAGGATTTCAATCTTGATATTGAGGACAAAGAATTCATCATCTTTGTAGGGCCTTCCGGATGCGGAAAGTCAACGACGCTGCGTATGGTGGCAGGCCTTGAGGACATCAGTGAGGGTGATCTCCTGATTGACGGAAAACGGGTCAATGATGTGGAACCGAAGGATCGTGATATCGCGATGGTATTTCAGTCTTACGCACTGTATCCCCACATGACAGTGTATGACAACATTGCGTTTTCACTCAAGCTCGCGAAGCTGTCAAAGGATGAGATCGATAAAAAGGTAAGAGAAGCGGCAAGGATCCTGGATCTGGAAAGTCTGCTGACCAGAAAGCCGAGCGCGCTTTCCGGCGGTCAGAGACAGCGTGTTGCAATGGGTCGTGCGATCGTAAGAAATCCGAAGGTTTTCCTGATGGATGAGCCGCTGTCAAACCTGGATGCGAAGCTCCGTGGTCAGATGCGTGTAGAGATTTCGAAACTGCATCAGGAACTGGGCGCAACGATCATCTATGTTACACATGACCAGACTGAGGCAATGACACTCGGAACCAGGATCGTTGTCATGAAGGATGGTATTGTGCAGCAGATTGATACACCGGAGAATCTTTACAATCATCCGGCAAACAAGTTTGTGGCAGGCTTTATTGGTATGCCGGTTATGAACATGATCGATGCGGAAGTTGCCCAGGAAGGCACTGACATTACCTTAAGTTTTGCAGATCAGAAGATCACCCTTGATGAAAAACGTGCAGCTGCATTAAAAGAAAAGGAATATGTCGGAAAAACCGTTACGATCGGCATCCGGCCGGAAGATATCCATGAGAAAAAAGATGGCGGAAACGGTGTCCCGATCCATGTAGAGACGACGGTATTTGAAATGCTCGGTTCAGAAGGACTGCTGTATTTCAATCTGGCAGACAGCAACTGGGTATCCTCTGTATCTCCGGGTATGGGCGCAAAACCGGGTGATCAGGTAGATCTGCTCATCAATCTTGAGAAGATGCACATATTTGACAAAGAAACAGAAATGACAATTGCAGATTGATCCGGAAGGAAAGGAGAGAGCATATGCATTCTATGACAAAAAAGATTGTAAGTGTTGGTCTGATCGCGGCTCTTTGTTCCGGAATGACGCTTGGAATGACAGGCTGCGGTCAGTCAGATGCAGCTAAGGGAAAGACGGTTGTCACCCTGCTTCAGTATAAGCAGGAAGCGGTGGATATCTTTGATGAGATCATGGCCGATTTTAATGCGACACATGATGATATTTATCTGGAGATCGAGTCGCCGAGTGACGCGATGACGATCTTAAAAACAAGACTGATCCGGGAAGAAGCACCGGATATCATCGGCTTTGGCGGTGACGTCAATTATTCCAACTTTGTCGATGCAGGAATCCTGATGGATTTATCAGAGTCCGGTGTGCTTGAAAAAGTCAATCCGGCATATCTGGACATCTTAGAGAGTCTGGAATATGTACCGACAGACGGAACCTATGCGATGCCGTATGCGGCAAATGCGGCAGGTATGCTTTACAACAAAGACATGTTCGCGGAGCATGGCTGGGAGATCCCGACAAACTGGAATGAGTTCACGGCGTTATGTGATCAGATCCAGAGTGAAGGCATTCAGCCGCTGTACTCAGGATATAAAGACACCTGGACGTGTCTTGCTCCATGGAACGCGATCGCGATCGAACTGTCTCCGTCAGATGTCTGCTTCCAGGTAAGTGACGGGGAGACGACTTTTGCAAAAGAGTATTCAGAAGTCGCGGATAAAATGCAGGAGCTTTTGAAATATGCAGAGGATGGTCCGTTTGCATATGGCTATAATGACGCATGTCTTGCGTTTGCAGATGGTCAGTCAGCGATGTTTGCGATCGGCAGCTACGCGGTTCCGCAGATCCTGTCATCTAATCCGGATATGAACATCGGTTCCTTTGTTATGCCGGCAGCAGACAGCGAAGAGAAGCTTGTATTAAATTCCGGTATCGACCTGCAGTTTGCGATTTCAGAATCCTGTGAGAACAAAGATGCGGCACTGGAAGTGCTTCGCTACCTTGCGGAAGAAGAGAATGTTCAGAATTATATCACCGCACAGAACAGTGTATCCTGTCTGCTCGGAGACTATGAGACATCTCCTGTCTTAGAGAACATGATGCCTTATATTGAATCCGGCCGGATGGCAGATTTCCAGGATCATCATTATCCGTCTGAGATGGCAGTCGATGCGATGATTCAGACCTTCCTGATCGAAGGCGACAAAGAAGCTTTCCTGAATAAATTTGATACCAGCTGGGTTCGTTATAACCGGGATGTCATCAAGAAGGTTCAGGATTACACAGCTGCACATGGTGGTGAATAAGGAGGGATCGAAACATGAATATGAAAAGCAGACAGCGGACATTTATGATCATCACGATATTGATCCTGGCCTTGTTCTTTGTGTTCAATACATTGCCACTGATCAAAGGTGTGATCTTTAGTTTTACCAATTACAAAGGATACGGAGCCTTTGACTTTGTCGGACTCAGAAACTATGCAGATCTGTTTACAGACTCACGTGTAGGACATTCCTATCTGTTTACCTTTAAATTCGCGATCCTTGCAACGATCCTGATCAATGTGATCAGTCTGATCCTTGCGCTGGCATTGAATGCAAAGATCCGGTTTAAAAGCGCACTTCGCGGAATGTATTTTATTCCGAATATCCTTGGCGCTCTGGTCATCGGTTACATTTTCAACTATATCTTTACCTACATCATCCCGGCGCTGTTCCACAGTGAGAGTATTCTTGCCAATGCAAGATGGGCGTGGATCGCAGTCGTTATCGTGTGTGTATGGCAGAGTGTGGCCATGACGACCATTATATACATATCCGGACTGCAGACCGTTCCGTCCGATGTATATGAAGCAGGCGCGCTTGACGGCGCGACAGGATGGAAGCAGTTCCGTCATCTGACATTGCCCCTGATCCTTCCGTTTGTTACGACAAATATGGTACTCAGTCTGAAGAATTCCCTGATGGTATTCGATCAGATCGTTGCTTTGACGCAGGGTGGTCCGGCGCAGAGTACGGAATCGATCTCCTTCCTGATCTACAATAATGGTCTGTCAGGCGGACAGTTCGGATTCCAGAGTGCAAATGCCGTATTGTTCTTCATCGTGATCGTGGTATTCTCCACATTCCAGATGAAATTCCTTGGAGGAAAGGAGGAGCAGTTATAATGAATCAGACAAAACGCGTAAAAGAACGTTTTAACAATCCGGTGACTGTTCTTTTGATCATCGGCCTCTTTACGATCATCTTTCCACTGTATATGACGGTTGTCATTGCGTTAAAGCAGCCGTCGGAGATGACAAATACCTTAAGCGGGATCCTTTCCCTGCCAAAACACCCGAGCTTTAGCAATTTCGTCGAAGCGATCCGTGTAACACATTTCTGGAGCTCGATCGGAAACAGTTTGATTATTACGGTTGCGACTGTTGTTCTGTGTGTGATTCTTCATTCACTGCTCGGATATGTGATCGGAAGAAATATGTCAAACAGCAAGTTCTATAAGAGCGCATATTTCTATGTGGTCAGCGGTATGTTCGTACCGTTTGCGGTACTGATGATGCCATTGATCAAGCAGACATCCCAGATGCATATTTCAAATGTATTCGGTGTCATCGTTCTGTATGTGGTCTTCTATATGCCGATGAACACCATGCTCTATGCAGGATATCTGCGAAACATTCCGCTTGCGCTTGAAGAAGCGGCAACGGTAGACGGCGCGACATCATGGCAGACATACTGGAAGGTAATCTTCCCGATCATGAAACCGATGCATGCGACAGTCGCGATCCTGACAGCGTTGGCGGTATGGAATGATGTCATGACACCGCTTGTTATCATGAACGGCTCCGGAATGACGACGCTGCCGGTTGCGCAGATGACATTCCAGACACAGTTCGGAACAAACTATAACCTTGCGTTCGCATCCTATCTGCTGGCACTTCTGCCGATGCTGATCTTCTATATCATCATGCAGAAGCAGATCATGAGTGGTGTTGTAAACGGCGCAGTAAAATAATCAAATGAATAACATACAACAGGAGGGTAAGATGGGCATCCTATTTGACGAAGGAAAGCAAACCTTCTCAATCAGTACCAAATGTTCAACATATCAGTTTATGCTGGATCCGCACGGATTTTTACTCCATTTATATTATGGGAAAAGGATCAGCGGAAATGCCGGTTACCTATTGAAATACCTTGACAGAGGGTTTTCAGGAAATCCTGCTTGTGTTGTGAATGACAGGACGTTTTCGATGGATGTATTGCCACAGGAACTGCCTGCATGGGGGAGCGGAGATTTCCGCTCCCCTGCTTTCGTCGTAGAAAAGGAAGATGGCACGAGATCTGTCGATCTGAGATATGTCACACACACGATTCGGACAGGGAAATATGGTCTTCCGGGTTTGCCTGCGGTTTATGTTAATGAAGATGATACTGCAGAAAGTGAGACTTTGGAGATCGTACTTAAAGACAGTGTATTGTCTCTGGAAGTCCATCTTCTCTACGGTGTGCTTCCTGAACTCGATGTTATTACCAGAGCGATTCAGGTCAGGAACAAAGGTGCAGAAACCGTTTATCTGGATAAGCTTTTGCCGGCTTCTCTGGACTTTATCACAGGAGAATATGACCTTCTGACATTCCATGGCCGTCATACGATGGAACGTCTGGTACAGCGTATGACGATCGGATATTCTGAAGAACGGATCGGAAGCAGAAGAGGCGCGTCTTCGCATCAGCATAATCCGATGCTTGTCATTGCAGAAAAAGAAACGACGGATACCTTTGGTGACTGCTATGCGATGCAGTTCGTATATAGCGGTGGTTTTCAGGCAGAAGCATTGAAAGACCAGTTTGGAACTACCAGGGTACAGATCGGACTGCAGGAAGAAGGTTTCCATTATCCGGTTGCAACAGGTGAAACATTTACCTCGCCTGAGGTGATCTTAAGTTTCAGCCGGGATGGATTTGATAAGCTTTCCCATAATCTGCATGATCTGATCAGAGATCATATCTGCAGAGGGAAATTTAAGAACCGGCCCAGACCGGTCCTGGTAAACAGTTGGGAAGGATCCCTTTGGAATATTGATAAAAACAGTCTCCTTTCGCTCGCGAGAGAAGCAAAGGGGATCGGTGCCGACATGCTGGTCGTAGATGATGGGTGGTTTGGTAACAGAGACGATGACAATTCCTCTCTCGGTGACTGGTATGCCAATGAGAAAAAGCTTGGCGGTACGCTTGGCTCCCTGATCGAAGAAGTAAACCGGATCGGATTAAAATACGGCCTTTGGTTTGAACCGGAGATGATCAGTGAGCAGAGCCGGCTGTATGAGATGCATCCGGACTGGGCATTACAGATCCCGGGAAGAGTACCGATCAGAGGAAGAAACCAGCTGGTGCTTGATTTTTCCAGAAAAGAGGTCAGAGATTATATTTATGACGCGATTTGTGCTATCTTAGACAGTGGAAATATTGAGTATATAAAATGGGATTACAACCGCAGTATCTTTGATGTGTATTCGGAAGCGGCAGATCATCAGGGACGCGTGCTCTATGATTATATGCTGGGCGTATATGAGTTTCTGGAGAATCTGACGAATCAGTATCCGGATGTTTTGATCGAAGGATGCAGTGGCGGCGGCGGACGATATGACGCGGGAATGCTGTATTATACCCCGCAGATCTGGACAAGTGACAATACGGATCCAATCGACCGGATGCTGATCCAGTACGGGACTTCTTTTGGCTATCCTGCATCTACTTTGGCAGCGCATGTGTCAAAATCGCCGAATGAGCAGACGGGGAGAGTAACCCCGATCTCAACAAGAGGCATCGCTGCAATGTATGGATCCTTTGGATACGAACTGGATCTGGCGTTGCTGACGGAAGAAGAAAAGCAGGAGGCGCGGGAACAGATCGCAACCTATCACCGGTACGAGGATTTGATCCTTTCCGGGGATTATTATCGTCTGAGTGATCCGGCAAAAGATGCGTTTTGCGGATGGAGTTTTGTTGCAAAAGACGGCACTGAGGCACTCGTCAGTGCGGTCATACTTCGGTTGTGCTCGAATGATGAAATCTTCTATGTGAAGCCGAAAGGATTAAAATCCGGATGTATTTATATGGAGGAAGAAACCGGAGATTGTTATGATGCTGATCTCC
Source organism: uncultured Lachnospiraceae bacterium (assembly GCA_902797015.1). GTDB lineage: Bacteria > Bacillota > Clostridia > Lachnospirales > Lachnospiraceae > SY8519. Next base: position 585 of record CADBRG010000236.1, on the reverse strand, counting down.
TGATGTCGGCGGGACTTCCGCTGCCGAAAGAAGCCGGTGAGCACAGGGCTTACCAATTCCATTTTATATTGCAGCCAGAATAAGTCACAGGAGGAAACAAAACATGAACACGGTATTGGTTGAAACATTACAGAATCGTTTTCATGAACTTTATGGAAAAAAAGACGATAAAGTCTTTTTTGCGCCGGGCAGAGTCAACCTGATCGGAGAACACACGGATTATAATGGCGGACATGTCTTTCCGTGTGCGTTATCCGTCGGAACCTATGGAATGATCTCCCCAAGAGTAGATGACCGGATCCGGATGTATTCTTTGAATCTGCCGGATGCGGGTGTCACAGATATATCCTTGCAAGAGCTCTGCCCAGGGCGCACTTCTTCGTGGACACAGTATCCGGAAGGCGTATTCTGGAGCCTGATGGAAAAAGGAAATCAGTTTGCGCACGGAGCAGATCTGATGTTTGCGGGAGATGTTCCGGCGGGGAGCGGCCTTTCTTCCTCTGCTTCAATAGAAGTGCTGACTGGTCTGATGATCCGTTCGTTATATGAACTTTCAGAATTATCAGGGATCGATCTGGCGCTTGT
>CADBRG010000235.1 GCA_902797015.1 uncultured Lachnospiraceae bacterium | reverse complement strand
CGGTTCTTTTACTGGTAAAGGAAATGCACCGTGATCTGATCGGCCAGATCGAAGCATTTCCACTTGGAGAATCGCAGGCACAGATGATACAGGAATTAAAAGAGCATACGGATCGTATTACACGAGAGGATATCATGGATCGGATTCGTCACCTGTATCCGCAGGCGGAGATTCTGCAGGAGGAGAAGAAGACCCAAAGAACTGCACCAATGGTAAATGAAACAAAAGAGCAGGAGAAAGAGAAGGAGGTGCGTTATGTCCGATGAAAAAGTTAATGAACCGATTGCAGAACTGATGGAAAAGATTGAAGCCCAGTATGGTAAAGAAGCCGTTGAAAAAACAGAGTATATGATGCAGGAAGCAATATTTGCCGTAAATAACAATCTTCTGGCAGAGGATGTGATAGGTTTGATGGATCCACGGCTTTCACAGCCGGTTATGCGGGAAATGCTTCTGGCACGTAGTGAAGGTGTACCTACGGAAGAGTTGAAGAAGATTCGAAGTCTGGATTCACCGGAATTGACAGATGTCAGTAAAATCCGTATGGAGCATCAAAACAAACAAATCGAAAAAGCATTGAATCAGGTTACAGCACCTCAAGTCAGTGAAGATATAAAGCGTTCCGGGTTGGATAAAGAGTACGCCGAGACTTTGAAAAAGTTTGTCGAAGAGATTCACAACCTCGTAGCAGACCAACAGAAAGCAAATCAGATAGCACTTGATTTTATAAACAACAGGGAGACAAGGGAACAGGAAGAACGGACTACAGTACTCAGAACCCAGCATGAAGACCTGTTATCCTTGCGATCTTCCCTGCAGAGCAAAGATCAGATCATATTGCAACTGCAACGGGAATTGCAGAGGGAAGCGAGGCGTAAGGAACCGGCTGCAATGGTGGAGGGCATACCGCAGGTAAAGCAGGATGGCAATATAATTCAGGAACGAGGATTATTCGGATTTCGAAAGAATCCGATCAAAGGATCTTCCCGGGAACAGGACCGGGCGGATCTTTTTTCTTTGCTCTGTAAAACCGGGATTAATGCAGAACAGACGATGGTATTGATTGATGCATTTGAAGATGGAGTACCGATTGAACGGCTGCAGGAAGCAGCTGGCGCTGAGATTTCTGCGGAACGGATGCGGATCGTATTAGGTGTATATGGCCTGCGGACTGACTCTCGTTTTGCAGACAACAGCATAAAGGAAGAACAAAAGGAGTTGCCGAATGGAGACGGAAAAGATGAACACAAATAATGAGGAGACAATATACGGATTTCATGTACAGGAAACATTGCGGAAAAGACTGAATCAGATGCCGGAAGAGTTCATCCTGGAGGTAGCATTTGCAAATGATGAGGAAGGAGCGGAGGAATCATGAGTGAACGATTTTTAATGAACCAGGTATCAGTCCGGCTGGTAAAGGATCCGCCGCTTTATACATCCGAGCCGATTGACTCGCCGGAAAAGGCTGCATCATTTATATCGACTTTTTTAAGCGGGTATGACCGAGAGGTATTTGGTGTGGTTAATTTAAGATCAGACGGCAGACCGATCAATTTCTCTATTGTTAGCATGGGGACATTAGAGAATTCACTGGTCCATCCAAGAGAATTGCTGAAGAGTTCGATTCTTTCTTCAGCATCATCGGTCTTGCTGTTTCATAATCATCCATCCGGAGTTCTAAAGCCTTCTCAAGAGGATATAAATGTTACAGGAAGACTACAGCATATCTGCGCATTGGTCGGTATTCCTGTCAGGGATCATATCATAGTAGGAAATGATAAAACGTACTTTTCTTTTCTGGAGAAAGGTGAATTAGAAGTGCCGCAATTGTATATTCCGGATGATCTGGATGAGATTGATCTGGCGAATGCAATGGTGGCAGACGGTGCCGTTAGAATCTATTCTGCAAGCAGCGCGGAGCCTGCGGAAGATTCTCAGATTGTTGAAGCGGCGCAGGAGAAGCCATCCTCCGGAGAGAAGGTGTTTAACTGGCAGGAAGCAAAGGAACGAAGAGAGCAGCAATTGACAGAGATCACGGATCAATTGGAGAAGGGGATTCAGGAACTGTTTGATTCAGAATCTTATAAGAAATATCTGGACTGCTTATCCAAGTTTCACCATTATTCGTTGAACAATACGCTGCTGATTGCAATGCAGCGTCCGGATACCAGTGGTTATGTTGCAAGCTTTAGCACCTGGAAAAAGCTTGGCAGACATGTAAAGAAAGGAGAGAAGGGCATCAGAATCCTGGCACCGGCTCCGTATAAGGCGAAAGTGGAACGGCAGAAATTGAATCCGCAGACAGGAACACCAATCTATGATGCATCCGGACAGCCAGTCATGGAGACGGTAAGTGTGGAACGTGCTGCATTTAAAGTGGCATACGTGTTTGATAAAGATCAGACTGAAGGCAAGGAAATCGAAAGACCGGGCGTGACAGAACTGATCGGAGAAGTTGATGGTTATAACATGTTTTTGTCAGCATTGATTGAAACTTGTCCTGTGCCGATCACGTTTGAAGATATTCCATCTGGAGCCAAGGGATATTATCACCTGACGGAAGATCGTATCGTAGTACAACAAGGGATGAGTGAACTGCAGACGGTTAAGACACTGATTCATGAAATGTCACATCAGATGAATGATTCACTGGCGATTCCTGAGGCAGAACGAAAGGATCAGCGCACCAGGGAAGTAATTGCCGAAAGTGTGGCGTATACCTGCCTGAAACACTGGAATCTGGACAGCGACGACTACTCGTTTATGTATATCGGGGAATGGTCATCCGGCAAGGGCCTTCCGGAACTGAAAGCTTCTCTGCAGAAAATCCGTGAAACAGCAAATGAGCTGATTACAGAGGTGGAAGCAAGGGTACACATCATGACAGAGAAAAAGGAGAAAACCATAACAGAGGATCTGTCTAAGGCACTGGAAGAACCTGAATTAGCAGAACAAGAGAAAGGAATGAGCAGATGAAACCGTATGCCAAGAAGACAAACTGGTTACTCTGGTTCATCGCATTGGGAGCGGGGATTGTAGCAGCATACTACGTCTCCGCTCTTTTTGTTTTACCGGGCGTAACACTAGAAAATATTAATGAGAAATTAGCCTATGCCATATTGCATCCGTGGCCGCCGTTAAAATACTGGAGTGAATATTCCAAGGGATGCATGCTAGGCGTTTTGACGGTATGGGTTATAGCGTTATCGTATCAGCTTTCAAAGCGAAAGAACTTCATGACCGGCAGGGACTTTGGCTCTGCCGACTGGGCGGATATCAGGAAGTTTAACCGCCAGATGGCTGCATGGGAAGATAAGGCGAAGCATAAGCTGAGTGAGGATAACAGGATTTTGTCACAGCATGCCCGTATGGCTTATGATACCAGGATTACTAAGCTGAATAATAACTGGATCGTGATTGGCGGTCCAGGTACAGGAAAGACAGCGTTCCTGATCAGTCCAAACATCTTCCGTCTGCATGGATCCAATATCTATACAGATCCAAAGGGAGGATTGCTATTAGATTTTGGAAAATACCTGGAACAGAACGGAGTGGTGGTAAAGTCAGTCAATCTATGCGATATGCGTCAGTCGTGTCAGTATAATCCGTTTACCTATATTCGTACCCAGCAGGATCTACAGAAGCTCATTGCAAATATCATTGCAAATACGACACCTGCAGAGTCACATTCTCAGGACCCGTTCTGGGAGAAGTCAGAAACATTGTTCCTGACAGCTATTTTTAACTATGTCTGGTTGGAATGCCCACGCGATGAAATCGTCCATCATGAAGGCAAATATGGTGCGGAGCAGGAAAAGATACGGCTAGAGCAAAATATGAGAACCGTACTATATCTCCTAGATGAAGCAGAAGTTCCGG
>CADBRG010000234.1 GCA_902797015.1 uncultured Lachnospiraceae bacterium | reverse complement strand
GGTGCGACGCCGCTTGATACCGACAGTCTGGATGCGTTCGAGAAGATTCGGAAATCCTTGTCGGATGACGGTGCTTCGGTCGTTGTTTGTTATGGGGAAGGCATGTTGGAGGCAGTGCCTGCGGATGCGGATCATGTTGCCGGTCTGGATGCTTTTGTTCATGCGGGACGGATGGAGAAAAACATCGTGACCGCACCGGCCGGCCTGAAAGCAGCAAGACTGTTAAAGGAGCGTTTTGGAACGCCATTTGAATATGCAGATCCGCTGATCGATGAGGTCTGGGAGAATATTACGACACAGCTTGGTGATACAGATCTTAACGGAAAGAAGATCCTGATCATGCACCAGCAGATCCGTGCCAATGCGATCCGGGAGAAAATCCGGGAAGCGGTTGGTACAAAAGAGACAGGGGCAGCAGAAGCAGACGCGACACAGATGAAGGTTGCTACCTGGTTTAAGCCCATCCGCGAATGCCGTGAACCCGGTGATCTTCATATTCGGGAAGAGGATGAGTTTATCGCACTTTTCAAAGAGAACTATGACATTGTGATAGCAGATGAGACGTTCCGAAAGGCAGCGAAGGGATTTGAAGGACGCTGGATCTCACTGCCACATTTTGCGGTGTCCGGTGATATGGGTGAGGAGACCGTTGTTGCACCAAGATTCTATGGGGATGACTGAGTTCTTTTTTTAAAAAGGAGAGGTTCCATGCAGCATGCGATCATAGCAAGAGTATACGGAATCGTTCAGGGTGTCGGCTTTCGGCCGACCGTTGACCGCCTCGCAACAGCCCACGGGATTTGCGGGAGTGTCAGCAATAAAGGACCTTATGTCGAGATTGACGCGCAGGGGGAAAAGGAGCAGATCGATGCGTTTATCGAGGATCTTTTGCATAATCCGCCAAAGCGTGCCGTGATCTTAAAGCTTGACAGGGAGGATGCACCTGAAAACATCGGCAAGGATACAGCATTTACGATCATAGAAAGCGAAAAAGAAGAGGGTGAGATTTTTGTTTCGCCGGATATCGCGATCTGTCCCGATTGCAAGCGGGAACTCTATGATCCGAATGACAGAAGATATCTGCATCCGTTTATCAACTGTACCTCCTGCGGACCGCGTACGACGATCCTTGACGGAATGCCCTACGATCGTGTCCGAACCAGTATGGCGGAGTTCCCGATGTGTCCGGAATGCGAGTATGAATATACACATGCCGAGACCAGACGTTACGATGCGCAGCCTGTCTGCTGTAACGACTGCGGCCCACAGGTGTATCTGCTGCCGACAGACGGGACGGCGAAACTGCCTGTCGACGTCAAGGCTTTGCCGGATTCACAAAAGGATGCCGCTGCGATCACAGAGACCAGACGCATTATCCGGGAAGGCGGGATCGTCGCGATCAAGGGCATCGGCGGATTCCATTTATGCTGCGATGCAACCAATGGCGCAGCCGTGCAGAGACTTCGTGACATCAAGCCCCGTCCGGCAAAACCATTTGCCGTTATGATGAAGGATCTTGACACCGTCCGACGCGAGTGTCTGATCACTCCGGAGCAGGAAGAAATCCTTGATGGTCATCAGAAGCCGATCATTCTTTTGAAAAAACGGTACCAGGTACCTTCGAACATGGGGCAGCCAAAGGAAAGCAGTTCCAGGCTCGCTGAAGAGGTGGCACCGGACAATCCGAACGTGGGTGTGATGCTGCCATATGCGCCGGTACAGCTGTTGCTGTTTGATTACCCGGATGGGATCGAAATGCCGGATTGTCTTGTGATGACGAGTGGAAACATTTCCGGTGCGCCGATCTGCAGAGACGATGCGGATGCGGTGAAAGAGCTGTCGCGGATGTGCGACATGATCTTATCGCATAACCGGCTGATCCGGCTGCGTGCAGACGATTCGGTGATGGATTTCTTTGAGGATAAACCGTATATGATCCGCCGTTCGCGCGGATATGCGCCGCTTCCGTTTTTGATGGAGATGCCCTGTGAAGGCAGTGTGCTTGCGGTTGGCGGAGAACTGAAGAATACGTTCTGTGTTACCAGAAACCATCTGTTTTATCCGTCTCCGTATGTCGGGGATATGGAGGATTTGCGGACGGTCCGCGCACTGGAAGAATCCGTGATCCGCATGGCAGATCTTCTGGAAGCAAAGCCTGAGATCATCGCATGCGACCTGCATCCGAAATACAATACGACCGATATGGCCTACAGACTTGCCGAAGAACTGCATGGAAAGCTTCGGGAAACCGGCGGAGAAGAGCAGGCCCTTCCGGTTATTCAGATCCAGCACCATTACGCGCACATCGCATCCTGCATGGCGGAAAACAATTATTTTGATCCGGTCATCGGCGTGTCATTTGACGGAACCGGATACGGAGAGGACAGTACCGTCTGGGGCGGCGAATTCCTGATCGCAGACCTGGATGGCTATACAAGACCTGCAAGCATCTCCCCGTTTTTACAGATCGGCGGAGACGCATCAGCAAAAGAAGGCTGGCGGATCGCCGTTTCGATGCTATATGACATTTTCGGTGATCAGGAAAAGACCAGAGAGGTCGTTGAAAAGCTGGCGCTTTGTTCAGAGCAGGAGTTGAAAATGCAGTTTATGATGGCAGACAGAAATATCAATGCCGTCAGATCAACCAGTGCAGGACGCCTGTTTGACGCAGTCAGCGCGATCTTAGGAGTGCGGAAAGCATCGACCTTCGAAGGGGAAGCTTCGACGACGTTGATGTTTTATGCGCAGAGATGGGATGAGAGCCATGCGCCAGAGCAGATGGAGCTGATGGATATATCTGTAATTTCCGAGGATACGGAACCGGCTAAATCCGAGTGGACACCTGCGCATATCTTAGATACCAGAAGCCTGGTCTCCTGGCTGACGAAGCAGAAGCTTGCCGGAGCATCACAGGATGCACTTGCCTGGGGATTCCACAGGATCCTGGCAAACGGTATCGTCAAGACCTGCGAGTTTTTACGTGAAGAGACAGGCCTGCAGACCGTTGCACTTTCCGGTGGCGTATTCCAGAACAGGTTGCTCCTTCGCATGTGCAAGGAAGATCTGGAAAGCAAGGGCTTCCGGGTGCTCGTCCACAGCATGCTTCCGCCGAATGACGGCGGCATCTGCCTTGGACAGGCGGCAGTCGCGATGCGGAAGCTGGAGAAGATGCAAAAATCTTAGGATTTCAAATGACAAGGAGGATAAAAACATGTGTGTAGGATTACCTGCAAGAGTTGTAAAGGTAAAAGATGGGACTGCATTGGTCGATGCATCCGGTGCAAAGCGTGAAGTATCAGCGGCACTGATCGACGAGCTTGATCCGGGCGATTATGTTATGGTGCATGCCGGTGTGGCGATCGCAAAGATCACTGCAGATGATGTAGAAGAAACTGATGCGCTGTTAGAGGATCTGCTGTAAAGAGGATCTGCTATTTATAAAGAGGGATTTCATGGAAGAGAAGAAAAAATTATCTGCACGGGAGATCATCGAAAACTACGATGGTCCGAAGCTGCGGATCATGGAAGTGTGCGGAACGCACACACACGAAATATTCCGGCTCGGAATCCGGAATATCCTGCCTGAAAACATTGAACTGATATCAGGCCCGGGATGTCCTGTCTGTGTCACTCCGGTCGGATTCATCGATGAGGCGATCATGCTCGCATTAGAACATGACTGCACCATTATGACCTTTGGTGATCTGGTCCGCGTGCCCGGAACCGAGATGAGTCTGGCCGGAGCCCGTGCAAAGGGCGCAAAGATCCAGCCGGTCTACACCCCGACGGATGCATACGAATATGCAAAGGAACACCCGGAAGAGCAGGTGGTATTTCTGGCGGTCGGATTCGAGACGACCACACCGTCTGCCTGCATGGCTGTGCAGATGGCCAAAAAAGACGGTCTGCAGAACTTTTCCATTCTGACGGCAAACAAAACAATGAACAATGCCTATCGCGCTTTGAAGGGCAGTGCAGATGCATATCTGTATCCCGGTCACGTCAATGCGATCACGGGCGCAAAATCCTGTGAGCAGCTTGTTGATGAGGGCATTTACGGTGTCGTCTGCGGGTTCACAGCAAAAGAGATCCTGACGGCACTTGCCGTAACGATCGTCAAGCTTCAGGAGGGTAAGCCGTTTTTCAAAAACTGCTATCCGCGTGTCGTGACACAGGAAGGCAGCATTCCCGGACAGCAGATGATCGAAGAGACGATGGAGCCCTGCGATTCCGAATGGAGAGGACTTGGAATCATTCCGCAGTCCGGCTTACAGCTTCGCGAAGAATATGCGGCATATGATGCAAGGAAAAAATTTGCACTGCCAAAGATAGAAGGGAAACCGAATCCTGCCTGCCGGTGTGGCGATGTATTGCAGGGAAAATGCAAACCGTCAGACTGTAAGGTGTTCGGAACCGGCTG
>CADBRG010000233.1 GCA_902797015.1 uncultured Lachnospiraceae bacterium | reverse complement strand
TTTCTGGATACGAACATCAAAGGTACTGCCGTTTTAATGGACGCCTGCCGCAAATACGGCATTACACGTTATCATCAGGTTTCTACCGATGAAGTATACGGCGACCTGCCGCTTGACAGACCGGATTTATTCTTCACGGAAGAAACGCCGATTCATACGTCTAGCCCTTATTCCTCATCGAAGGCCGGTGCAGACCTCCTCGTTCTCGCATATCATCGCACCTACGGTCTGCCAATCACCATCTCACGCTGCTCCAACAACTACGGTCCATATCATTTTCCGGAGAAGCTGATCCCGCTGATGATCGCCAATGCCCTGGCGGATAAGCCGCTTCCGGTCTACGGGGAAGGCCTGAATGTGCGGGACTGGCTGTATGTGGAAGACCATTGCAAGGCAATCGATCTGATCATTCACAAAGGATGTGAGGGCGAGGTTTATAATGTCGGCGGACACAATGAGATGCGCAATATCGATATTGTAAAACTGATCATCCATGAGCTGGGAAAGAGTGAGGATCTGATCACATTTGTCACAGACCGCAAGGGGCATGATCTGCGCTATGCGATCGATCCGGCGAAGATCCATACGGAGCTGGGCTGGCTGCCGGAGACAAAGTTTGAAGACGGGATCAAAAAGACAATACAATGGTATCTGGATAATATGGGATGGTGGAATACCATCATTTCAGGTGAATATCAGAACTATTATGAAAAGATGTATGGAGACCGGTGATGAAAGTATTTGTGACAGGCGTTTGCGGGCAGCTTGGCCATGATGTAATGAATGAGCTGATCATGCGCGGATACGAAGGTGTCGGCTCCGACATCCAGCCGGTTTATTCAGGCATACAGGACGGTTCTGCGGTGACAAAGGCACCATATATTTCGCTGGATATTACAAGACCGGAAATGACAGCGGAAGTAATCGGACAGATCAAACCTGATGTGATCATCCACTGTGCGGCATGGACCGCGGTTGATGCTGCTGAGGAAGAAGAAAACAAAACCAAAGTGTATGCCATTAATGCAGAGGGAACGAAGCATATAGCGGATGCCGCAAAGGCAGCAGATACAAAGATGGTATATATCTCTACAGACTATGTGTTTGACGGACAGGGAGAACGTCCCTGGGAACCGGATGATAAATGTTATGCGCCTTTAAATGTATACGGGCAGAGCAAGCTGGATGGAGAACTGGCTGTAACGGAAACGCTGGAGAGATATTTCATAGTCCGGACCGCATGGGTGTTTGGCCTGAATGGAAAGAATTTCATTAAGACCATGATCAATGCCGGAAAGACACATGATACCGTTTGTGTGGTCAATGATCAGATCGGCACACCGACGTACACACTGGATCTGGCAAGACTGTTGGTTGATATGGCGGAGACTGAAAAATATGGTTATTACCATGCGACCAATGAGGGCAGCTATATCAGCTGGTATGATTTCTGCAAAGAGTGTTACCGTCAGTACGGACTGGAGACAGAAGTGATCCCGGTGACAACCGAGGATTATGGACTGTCGAAAGCAAAAAGACCATTTAACAGCAGGCTGAATAAAGAGAAACTGATTCAGGCAGGGTTTCAACCGCTCCCTATATGGCAGGATGCGGTAAGCCGATATTTGAAGGAAGCAGGTTTATAACTATATGGGGCAGATCAAAGTAGATTATAATGCAGGCGGGATCGAGGGGCTTTGTGTGATCTTGCCGACAGTTCATGAAGACAGCCGCGGCTATTTCATGGAAACATACAGCCAGAGGGATATGGAAGAAGCCGGATTGAATATTCCGTTTGTTCAGGAAAATCAGTCCATGTCTGCAAAAGGTGTATTGCGTGGTCTTCATTTCCAGAAAGAATATCCGCAGACAAAGCTTGTCAGAGTGATACGCGGAGAGGTGTTTGATGTGGCAGTTGATCTGCGCCTGGATTCACCTACATATGGGAAGTGGCACGGGGAGCTTTTGACAGAAGAAAATAAAAAGCAGTTTCTGATCCCCAGAGGCTTTGCGCACGGCTTTCTGGTGCTGTCAGATACAGCAGAATTCTGTTATAAATGCGATGATTTTTATCATCCGGATGATGAAGGCGGACTGGCCTGGAACGACCCGGAGATTGGGATCCAATGGCCGGAGGTTACAGGCGTGTATCCGGGAGATGCGAATGCGGTCGGATATACATTATCAGACGGAACCCCGCTGAATCTTTCTGAGAAAGATCAGAAGTGGGCAGGATTGAAAGAGGTTTTTTCATGAAGGGAATCATATTGGCCGGCGGTGCGGGCACAAGATTATATCCGTTAACAAAAGTAACGAGTAAGCAGCTGCTTCCGGTTTATGACAAGCCGATGATCTATTATCCGCTGAGTACATTAATGCTGGCTGGCATCAGGGATATCCTGATCATATCTACACCGGAGGATACACCAAGATTCGAAGCGCTTCTGGGAGACGGATCACAGTTTGGCATTCATTTATCATACAAAGTACAGCCGTCTCCGGATGGGCTGGCCCAGGCATTTATCTTAGGCGAGGAATACCTGGACGGCGATGCCGGAGTAATGGTCCTGGGAGACATTATTTTCTACGGAAACGGATTTGGACGGATCCTGCGTGCGGCGGTAGAAAACGCAGAAGTGCATGGCCGCGCGACTGTGTTTGGATACTATGTCACGGAACCGGAGCGGTTTGGCGTGGTTGAATTTGATAAAGACGGTAAAGTAACCAACATAGAAGAAAAACCGTCAGACCCAAAGAGCAATTATGCCGTGACCGGACTGTATTTCTATCCGGGAGACGTCTGTCGGCGGGCAAAAGAGGTACAGCCATCAGCACGGGGTGAACTGGAGATTACTTCATTGAATGAGATGTATCTGGAAGACGGCCTTTTAGATGTGCAGCTTCTGGGCCGCGGATTTGCCTGGCTGGATACCGGAACCATGTCTGCCCTGCTGGATGCGGCG
>CADBRG010000232.1 GCA_902797015.1 uncultured Lachnospiraceae bacterium | reverse complement strand
TTTTATACTTAATTTACTTGAATACAGGTGGGTAATCGATTACTATTATATTTAGTAGAAACAATCGTTATATCAGGGGTTAATGACGAAAGCAGATTAAATCAATATGGAATATAAATCTTTTACCGATTATTTTAAGGAACGGGTAAAACGTGACCCTGATTGGGTACTTTACCGGTTCCTTACTTATGAAAAAGAAACCGATGACTGGCATTTTCAGGACATCACCGTTCGTGCGCTTTATCAAAAGGCCATGGACCTGGCTTATACGATGCGAAAACGCGGCATTCGGCGCGGAGACAGAGTCGTCATCTTTTCCATGCAGGATTATTCTACATTGTATTCCGTGATGGGATGTGTCCTCTCCGGTGTGACATTTACGATCCTGCCGCCGCCGATCGATGAGGGAAAGATCGAACGCTTTATCTCTGTTTTGAAATCAGCTCATCCAAAGGGCCTGATCTCAAACTATGCGATGGAGCAGTCATCCGGCACCAACATCTCAAAGCGTCTTCTGGCAGAGGCGTTTTCTTCTGTTGTCCGGTTAAAGCGGATTTATTCAGACCGGCTTATTCCATGCCGGGATTCTGGAATCACCTATTCCGCAAAGCCGGATGATCTGATGTACTTACAGTACACCTCAGGTTCTACCAGCGCACCAAAAGGTGTCCGTGTCACAAGCCGCGCACTGATGACGCAGCTTGCACAGTGCCGGTCTGCTGATTACACACATTTCGATCATGCAACACTCGGTACCTGGGTACCTTTTTTCCACAATCTCGGACTTGTCATAACGCTCTTAATGCCGATCCTGACGACAGGTTCTACAGCATACTTTTTGTCGACGCTTCAGTTTTTGTCGAATCCAAAGCTCTGGATCCGGATGCTCTCAGACTTCAAACTGACGCTGACGGTCGGACCATGTTCTGCATATGATGCATGCACCCGTATTTTTACGGACGAAGAGGCTGCACAGTATGACCTTTCCCATATGACGCATCTGATGAATGGCTCCGAATACATCAGTCCGGTCATTGTTGAACGCTTTTCTGAAATGTTCAATCTTTCACCGAATGCCATGGCGCCCGGCTATGGACTTTCCGAATGTATCTGTCTTGCAAGTGTCGCTTCCCGCGATTACCGCACGCTTCTTTTAGAGGACGAACCGTTCCGTGACGGAAAAATCATACCGGTCACAGAAGATACGCCGCCGGAACAGATCCACGAGATCGTTGGTGTCGGTCCTGCCGTCGAGGGACTTTCCTTTGCGATCGGCAATCCGAAGACCGGTGAGGTTTACCCGGAAAACAAGATCGGCGAGATCTTTGTTACGGGCGAAAGTGTGGCCGACGGTTACTGGGGTGGCATTCCGGCAAATAAGAACTTCCACTGCAAGCTCAAAGGACGTCCGGAAGAGTTTTACAAAACCGGAGACCTCGGCTTCTTAAATGATGGCATCCTCTATATCACAGGACGCATCAAAGAGATGCTGATCGTAAACGGGCATAATATCTACCCGAGTGACCTGATGACCCTAATCCACAAAAAAGTCCCGGGACTCGGTTCTTCCACGATGGGCTTTTTCTCTGTCAAAGACGCTACCAAAGAGAATATTATTGCGGTTGTGGAATCCAGCCCGGAAGAAGACTTTGACAAACGGGTTTCACAGATCAATAACGCTGTGTCAGAGCGGTTTGGTTTTTCTTTTTATGACATCATTTTCGTGCCGATTCGTTCTCTGCCGCGTACAGACAGCAACAAGTTGCAGCTTTCCAAAACGAAAAAGCTTTATGTCGAGGGTGGCTTAAAGATCACTCATTCCAGTCATGCCTATCGGATGGGCCGTGGAAAGCAGAATGTGATCGACAAGTCCATTGATAAAGCGGACGAAGTGATGATGCAGGTCAAATCTGTTTTCGAACGGGTTCTGCACATTGAGCACTTCAACCTCTCCGACTCATTCTTAGAGCTTGGCGGGGATTCCCTTATGGGATATGAGCTTCTCCAGAACATGGAAAAGAAGTTCGGCATCCAGTTAGATCTTCGTGAGATCCTGATGGATTCCTCCGTGATCGGTGTGACCAATTATATTCACAAGGTTCTCGCCGGTGTAACGCCGACCCGGCGCAAGATCTCCCTGCGCAAAGAATGCGTATTGGACGAGTCGATCCGTGTCGACAGGCCATATGAGAAAAAGATCAGCGAAAGCAACCGGATCCTCTTGACCGGCGCGACCGGTTTCCTGGGCGCTTATCTGATCCGCGCACTGATCCGTCAGTACAAGCAAGACGATCTGCGCATCTACTGTCTGGTCCGCTCTGACTCATCAGAAGCTGCGATGGAGCGTTTGATCAACAATCTGAAGCATTTCGAATGCTGGGAAGAAGGATTTGATTCCTATCTGTTCCCGGTGACAGGCGACCTCTCTGCCGTGCGGCTCGGTATGGCAGACGATATTTATGAGACACTGACCAATGAAGTGGATGCCGTATTCCATAACGGCGCACTGTTGAACTTTGTCTTCCCATATGAGTACCTGCGCGGCACCAATGTAACAGGAACGGCCGAAACCCTGCGATTTGCATGTGACGGAAAGCCGAAATACTACCACTATATTTCCTCATACAGTGTCTACGATACACCAAACCACCTGGGCAAGCGTGTCTACGAGAACGACCCGTTACGCGTATCCACCGGTTTTTCACTTGCTTATTCTGAAACAAAATGGGTTTCTGAAAAGCTCGTCGGCATTGCGCGTTCAAGAAACCTTCATGCCGTCATCTACAGACCGGGTGATATCACCGGTGCGGAAAACGGCATCTGGGCACTTGAGGACATGGTCAGCCGTATGATCGTCGGCATGATTCAGATGGGATGCATCCCGCACACGACCTACTGCATGCATATGACACCGGTCGATTATGTTGCAGATGCCATCGCCTATATTTCCAGGCGGCCGGAAGCGATCGGACATGCGTTTAACGTAGTCAACCCACATCCGCTTCGTGCAAGGAATCTGGTCAATATGATCAGACAGTGCGGATATCCGATCCGCTATATTACATTCCTCAGATGGAGAAGCATGCTCAAATCAGCCAATTCCAGCGACAATTCTCTTGCGATCCTG
>CADBRG010000231.1 GCA_902797015.1 uncultured Lachnospiraceae bacterium | reverse complement strand
TAAAGATCCATCAGTTCGCCATCATGTGTGCGCCGACTACCAGCCAGTATGCAGGTGTGGCAGCATTAAATGGCGGAGATGGTGATGTAGAGATGATGCGTGAGGAGTATAATGGCCGCCGCCGTTATCTGATGCACCGTTTTGCAGAAATGGGGCTGCCGTGCTTTGAACCATATGGAGCTTTTTACGCATTCCCGTGCATTAAAGAATTCGGCATGACGTCAGAAGAATTTGCAGTCCGTCTTCTGGAAGAGGAAGAGGTCGCAGTCGTACCGGGCACGGCATTTGGTGACTGCGGAGAGGGATTCCTCCGGATCTCTTACGCATACTCCCTGGAAAGTCTGAAAGAGGCGTTTGACCGGATCGAACGGTTTATCACACGTCTTCGCAACGCATAGGGTCATATTGAAAATGACAAATTTTGTTGAAGCGAAAGAATTACAATATCAATATCAGATCAAAGATGAGAACGGAGAAGTTTGCAGGACAGTAGACGCACTGGCAGGGATCGATCTTGAGATTGCCCCCGGTGAGTTTATCGCAATCCTCGGAGCAAACGGTTCCGGGAAATCAACATTGGCCCGCCATCTGAATGCATTGCTGCATCCTGTTGGCGGGATGCTGTATATAGACGGAAAAGATGCATCTTTACTAGAAAATGAGCTGCCGATCCGAAAGGCAGCCGGCATGGTTTTTCAAAATCCTGACAACCAGCTGGTGGCCGGTGTTGTAGAAGAGGATGTGGCATTCGGACCGGAAAACATCGGGGTTCCGACTGAAGAGATCGAAAAAAGAGTCGAGGAATCTCTGAAAGCGGTCGGGATGCAATCCTATCGTTTTCATTCGCCGAATCACTTATCAGGCGGACAGAAGCAGCGGATCGCGATTGCAGGCGTTCTTGCGATGCATCCGAAATGCATCATCTTTGATGAATCGACCGCTATGTTGGATCCTGCCGGCCGCAGAGAGGTTTTGGAAGCGGCGCACGAACGGAATCGCAAGGACAATGTTACGATCATCTGGATCACGCATTTTATGGAAGAGGCAGCAGGCGCGGACCGGATCTATGTCATGGATGCCGGTCATATCGTTTTGACGGGAACACCGGGCGAAGTGTTTGCAAGAGGCGAAATGCTTTCGGCGCTTGGCCTGGAGCTGCCGGCCGTGACGCGTCTGGCAAAGGATCTTAAGACGACCGGATTGCCGTTGTCGGATACCATCTTAAAAAGAGAGCAGCTGACAGCAGAGCTGTTGAAAACAAAAGAGTCATTTGGCGGTTTTGTTCATGGTGCAGCACTGCCACGTTCGGGTGCTGATGATATGGAACTGATGGATGTTCCGGCAAAAACAGATAGAGATCAGGAGCGGATCCTTCTGGATGCAAGAAAAGTTTCATTTACCTATGGAAGCAATTCGCCATATCAGGCACAGGCACTGCGTGTTGTGGACCTGCAGTTGAAAAAAGGCTCCTTCCATGCACTGATCGGTCCGACCGGATCCGGAAAATCAACTCTGGTACAGATTCTGGGTGGATTGCAGAAGCCGGAGAGAGGGCACATTTTCCTGGAAGGCGAGGACATCTACGGCCAGGGCTTTTCAAAGAAAAAGCTGCGGAGCCGTCTGGGGCTGGTGTTCCAGTATCCTGAGTATCAGCTGTTTGAGACAACGGTACTGAGAGATGTTGCATTCGGACCGGGAAATCTCGGGTTTTCTGAGGAAGAGGCGAGAGAAAAAGCTATACAGGGGCTGAAAGCAGCAGGTGTAGAGGAACGGTTCTGGGAACAGTCCCCGTTTGAACTTTCGGGTGGAGAAAAGCGCAGGGTGGCGATCGCAGGTGTACTTGCGATGGATCCTGAGATCCTGATCATGGATGAGCCGACAGCGGGACTTGATCCGGCAGGCAGAAGAAGTCTGTTTTCGTTGCTGACCGAATTGAACAAAGAGCGCGGGATTACGATCCTTCTGGTTTCACACAGCATGGATGATGTGGCGGAATGCGCAGACCAGATCACCGTATTACAGAAAGGGGAAGTGCGTCTGAACGGTTCTCCGGAACTTATATTCCGCGAGAAAGCAGCATTGGAAAAAATGAATCTTGCTTTGCCGGAGGCAGCGGCGATCGCGCAGGAACTCAGTGATTGCGGCATCCCGATCGGCAGAGATGTTTATACATATGAGGGCTTAAAGAAAGCCCTGGGCAGAACAATATGCTAAAAAACATAACACTTGGACAATATTATCCCGGTGATTCGATCATTCACCGGATGGATCCGCGTGTGAAACTGCTGGCAACACTGGCCTATATCATCTGTGTATTTTTGTTTCAGGGTCTGATCGGTTGGATCCTTCTGACAGCGATCCTGATCGTCCTGACCAGATTGTCCGGCGTTCCGTTCCGGATGATGGCAAAAGGCGTACGTGCACTCTGGCCATTGCTTGCGATCACGGCATTTTTCAACCTGTTTTTCACACAGGGAGAAGATCTTTGGAGGGTTGGTGTGATCCATATCACGGATGCCGGCCTGCATCAGGCGGTCTTTTATGCACTGCGTCTTGTTTACCTCATCATGGGGTCTTCCGTTATGACGCTGACGACCTCGCCGAATAAGCTGACAGACGGATTGGAAAAGGGCCTTTCCTGGTTGTCGCGGATCGGTGTGCCGGTCCATGAGATCGCATTGATGATGTCAATCGCACTGCGGTTTATCCCGATTCTCGGAGAGGAAGCGGAAAAGATCAAAAAAGCGCAGCTGGCACGCGGCGCGGACTTTGATGAGGGAAATGTGATCAGACGGGCATTGGCACTGATCCCGATCCTGGTGCCGCTGTTTGTTTCGGCATTCGGCAGGGCGCAGGATCTGTCCCAGGCGATGGACGCGAGATGTTACCACGGCGGAGAAGGGCGGACCAAGCTGCATCCGCTTGTCTATGAAAAAAGAGACCGGATCGGATATCTGTTGATCGCAGTGATGCTTGTCGTGTTTATTTTACTGCGGATCAGGGATTTCCCATTGCCGTTTTAAAACAAGGGAGTGAGCGTGATGAGGCGCATTCGATTAAAAGTGGCTTATGACGGGACGAATTATTGCGGATGGCAGATGCAAAATAACGGCCCGACGATTGAAGGAGAACTGCATAAGGCATTGCAGCAGGTCCTCGGAGAGGATGTGGTGCTGACAGGTGCAAGCAGAACCGATGCCGGGGTACATTCGCTTGGGAATATTGCGATTTTTGATACAGACAGTCGGATTCCGGCGGATAAATTCTGTTATGCCTTAAATCAGTGGCTGCCCGATGACATTATCGTGCAGGAGTCGGATGAGGTGCCGCCAAACTGGCATCCGAGAAAGCAGAAAAGCAGGAAGACCTATGAGTATCGGATTTTAAACAGACATATGCCTGATCCGACCAGACGGCTGGATACCCATTTTTATTATCGCAAGCTGGATGTGAAAAAGATGCAGCAGGCGGCAGCTTATCTGGAAGGCGAGCATGATTTTACATCGTTTGCTTCGGTACACATGACGGTACCGACAGCGGTTCGGACAATTTATTCCTGCACCGTTGAAAAGAAAGGCGATATCATAGCGATCAGAGTCTGTGGCAGCGGGTTTTTATATAACATGGTGCGCATCATTGCCGGAACACTGATCGAAGTAGGATGCGGTATGCGGGAAGCAGACGATATCCCGCGGATATTGGCAGCAAAAAACAGAGAGGAAGCAGGACCGACAGCGCCGGCCAGAGGATTGACGATGATCGGTATCGTGTATGGAGAGGTGCCTGTGTAATATTGTCAGAAAATGCATCTCTTATTGACGAAAGAAGCAGTATCATATATTATATTTAAAATGTTATTCGACAACAGGCGAACAGAAATCTGCTGAATGTACTGTGCTGTAAGTTCAGAACAGTTCAGACTGCAGATGGATCGCACTCTGGAGAATCCCGGCAAGCGGGTGCCGAAGGGGCAACAGATGATGTCAGATCATTTGAATCTCTCAGGCAAAAGGACAGAGCAACTATTATGTTTTGTTTTAATTCCGACGGGTGTAAGAGCCAGTCGGTTTTTTATTGAAACTCTTTATAGAGTATGTTTTAGATGGGGGAGTGAATCAATATGGAAATGGTTGGACAGATACTGGACAAGATTGACGGGTATGTATGGGGCGTACCGCTGATTGTTTTGATTCTGGCCGGAGGTATCTTATTGACAATCCGTGTCGGTGTGCTGCAGGTAAAGCGCCTGCCGTTGGCGTTGAAGTGGATGGTCAAAAACGAAGAAGGCGGAAAAGGTGAGATCTCAAGCTTTGGTGCTTTGTGTACGGCACTTTCGGCAACGATCGGTACCGGTAATATCGTCGGTGTGGCAACAGCAGTTTGTGCCGGCGGACCGGGCGCACTGTTCTGGATGCTGGTTGCGGCTTTTTTCGGAATGGCGACCAAGTTCTCAGAAGGTTTGCTGGCCGTAAAGTTCCGTCAGGTCAACCCTGAGACAGGTCATACCCTTGGTGGTCCGTTCTATTATATTGAAAAAGGTATGGGGCCGAAGTGGAAGTGGCTTGCAAAGCTGTTTGCATTATTTGGCACATTGGCAGGTCTTCTGGGCATCGGTACGATCACACAGATCAATGGTATTTCCAGTGCGGTAAAAGATTTCTTTGATCCGAATACCCTGCATGTTGTTAATATTCCGGGCATCGGCGAGTATTCCTGGGCAATCATCATCACATCCATCGTCATTACCGGCTTTGTTGCGCTGGTTCTGATCGGTGGAATTAAGCGTATCGCAAACGTTAGTCAGATCATCGTTCCGTTTATGGCGATCATCTATGTGGTATTTGTACTGATCCTGGTACTGAGCCATGTTTCCCTGATTCCGCAGGCGGTTGTAACGATCGTAGAAGGCGCGTTCAATCCGCGTGCCGTAACAGGTGGTATTGTCGGTACGATGCTGGTCGCAATGCAGAAGGGTATTGCGCGTGGTATCTTCTCAAACGAAGCTGGTCTTGGTAGTGCGCCGATCGCAGCAGCAGCTGCACAGACACATGAGCCGGTTCGCCAGGGTCTGGTCAGCATGACCGGTACCTTTATCGATACGATCTTCATCTGTACCCTGACCGGTCTTTCCATCGTTATGACAGGCGCTTGGCAGCAGGAAGGTTTGGAGGGTGTGCAGGTCACAAGATTTGCATTCCAGAACGGTCTGCCGTTCCCGGAGCAGGTGGCTGCATTCATCCTGATGCTCTGTCTGGTATTCTTTGCATTTACCACAATCCTCGGATGGGACTATTACAGTGAGCGCTGCCTGGAGTATCTGACCGGCGGAAAGACAAGAGCAATCAAAATCTTCCGTGCATTGTACATCATTGTTGTTTTCATTGGTCCGTTCCTGACCGTCAGCGCGGTTTGGACAATCGCAGATATCTTCAACGGCCTGATGGCGATCCCGAATATGATCGCACTGTTTGCATTGAGCGGCGTTGTCGGCAAGGAAGTCAAGAAATTCTTTGATGCCGGGAAACATAAGCAGAAATAATATAAGATTGATGAAAATGAGACTCGTCCTGAGCCTCATTTTCTTTTTAAAAATCATTGACATGAGTTCCTGAACCGCCTATAATAGTGTGGTCTGACGAAGTGTCGGAGTTTCTTTTGTGCGCAAAAATGCGATCTCTCCAATCGCATCGCGGGCAGGGATTCACTGGCATAGATGCGGCGGGTGGGAACCGTCGACAGCTTCGCAAGGCGGGACTCCACACCCCGTGGCGCGAACATCTTACAGGTCAGAATCACGTAAGTATGGCAGAAAAATGAAGTGTTCGGACATTCACTTTATGGCCTGCACACACTTTCCGAGGAGGAACAATTAATGAGCAACAATACATTCATGGCAAACCCGGATAAAATCGAAAGAAAATGGTATGTCGTAGATGCTGAAGGTCAGACACTGGGACGTATTTCCTCAGAGATCGCAAAGATCCTGCGTGGAAAGAACAAACCGGAGTTCACACCGCATATTGACACCGGGGATTATGTAATCGTCGTAAACGCTGAAAAGGTCAAAGTTACCGGCAAGAAGCTGGATCAGAAGATTTACTATCATCATTCTGATTATGTTGGCGGTATGAAAGAGACAACCTTAAAGGAACTGCTGGCAAAGCATCCGGAACGCGTTATCTCCTATGCAGTTAAAGGCATGCTGCCGAAAGGACCGCTGGGAAGACAGATGGGCAAAAAGCTCTTCGTTTATGCAGGACCGGATCACAAGCATCAGGCACAGAAGCCGGAAGCTATCACATTTTAGTTAGCAGTTAGGAGGATTATAAAATGGCGGATACCAGATATTATGGAACCGGAAGAAGAAAAAAATCAGTTGCCCGCGTTTATCTGATCCCGGGCACAGGCAAGATCACCATCAACAAAAGAGACATTGATGAGTATCTTGGCCTGGAGACTTTAAAAGTAATCGTTCGTCAGCCGCTGGTTGCAACCGATACACTGGACAAGTTCGATGTTCAGGTTAACGTAAAGGGCGGCGGATACACAGGCCAGGCAGGCGCGATCCGTCACGGCATCGCACGTGCACTGCTTGAGGCAGACGCTGAATATCGTCCGACCCTCAAGGCTGCTGGTTACCTTACTCGTGACCCGAGAATGAAAGAGCGTAAGAAATACGGTCTCAAAGGCGCACGTCGCGCACCGCAGTTCAGCAAGCGTTAATCAAAGCTTCATGTCATCAAAACCCTGGAAGCATATGGCTTCCGGGGTTTTTTCTTGCTTGAAGCCGCAAGGAAGTCGAGAAAATGGACCTTTTGAGGGAAAACGCGGCGAAAAGGTCCAAAGAAGCCGGAAGGAAGAATAGCCGAATTGTATCGCATGAAAACGATGGATTCAACAATGCGTTTGACCTGCGTTATGATCTGAGATCTATTTGACACACCCGCCTCCCCCTGTTATCTTATTAAATGTTCGGTAATAATCGATACGCAGTAATAAAGAAGTACCATGAACCAAAAAGAAGTTTTAAAATACGCATTTATCAAATCGCTGCCGTTTCTGCTGTTTGCCGGAAAAAGAGAAATGCCTGTCTGGATGCATAAGCTTGGGCAGATCCTGCCCTCGGCGATCATGGCGGTTCTGATCATTTACTGTTTGCGTGGCGCGCGAAGTGACTTTGTCGGCACGGGGATCCCCGGACTGATCGCGGCGGCAGCAGTGGTATTGACTTATAAGTGGAAACATAGTACGTTTATTTCTATCGTTGCAGGGACAGCAGTGTATATGGTGCTGATCCGTTTGATTTGATAAAAATATCCGGGTGGCCGGTATTTCATAATAATAGAAGCAGGAAACTTACTTGAACAGAGAAGATAATATACGGGAATTTAAAAGAGGGTTTAAAAACGGAATTCCGATCGCACTGGGCTATCTGGCGGTTTCGTTTGCGCTGGGTATTCTGGCAGCGGAAAGCGGTATGAGCGCAACACAGGCAGGTGTCACGAGCTTTCTGGTTCTGGCAAGCGCAGGACAGTATGCCGGCTTTACCCTGGTCGGTGCAGGCGGGACCTATCTGGCAATGGCGGGCGTCATCTTTGTCGCGAATATGCGCTACATGCTGATGTCGACGTCTTTGAGCCAGCGCCTCTATCCGGAAATGCCGTTTTTCCATAGATTGTTTATGGCATGGGGCATCACGGATGAGATCTTTGGTGTATCGATTTCGTCACCCGGAAGGATCAATCCCCGTTTTACCTATGGCGCCATGGCAATCGCGATCCCCGGGTGGACGGTCGGAACGATCCTTGGCGTAATCGTCGGGAACGTATTGCCGCAGGACCTTGTGACAGCGCTTTCTATCGGCCTGTATGGCATGTTCATCGCGATCATCATTCCGCCCGCAAAGAAAAACAAGGTTGTACTGGGACTGGTCATCATTTCCATGCTCGCAAGCTGGGTATTTTCGAGAATGCCGGGACTGGGAAATCTCTCCGAAGGCAACCGTACGATTATCCTGACCATTATCATTGCGGGAATCGCTGCATTCCTGTTTCCGGTGCATGAGATCGATACCACATCCGGCCGGGCGGATCAAGAAGAAGCGCCTTCACAGAACGGAGGTGCGTCATGAGCGGAAATGTATGGATCTATGTGCTGATCATGTTTGGTGTCTCCTACGCGATCCGCGTGCTGCCGCTGACCCTGATCAGAAAAGAAATCAAAAACAGGACCCTGCGATCCTTCCTTTACTATGTACCATATGTGACGCTTGCCGTGATGACATTCCCGGCAATTATGGATGCGACAGCGACACCGGCGGCAGGTCTGATCGCTCTGGCGGCAGGTGTTTTCCTGGCATGGATCGGGCGAAGCATGTTTGAAGTGGCGATCGTCGCAGTCGTATTGGTATATGTACTGGAGCGCTTTCTCTTTTAGCAGGCCACAAAATCCAACATAGTGTCGGATTTCTTGGGCAAAAGACTTGATTTCTTTGCCTGATACCGATATGATGAGAACTATCCATAAAGATTTATTGGTTGAGAGAAAGTGAGGCGGGTTCAATGCCGATTAAAATACCGGATTCTCTGCCGGCAAAGAAAGTGCTGGAGAGAGAAAACATATTCGTCATGACAGAGTATCGGGCAATGCATCAGGACATCCGCCCGTTGGATGTACTGATCTTAAATCTGATGCCGACCAAGATCGCGACGGAAAATCAGCTGGTAAGAAAGCTTTCCAATACACCGCTGCAGATCAATATTGAATTTCTGCAGACTGCCAGCTATAAACCAACCCATGTCGATGAAGCGCATATGGAGTCCTTCTACACGACATTTGAGCAGATTGAGAACAAGATGTATGACGGCATGATCATCACGGGAGCGCCGCTTGCCGACCTGGCATATGAAGACGTCAGCTACTGGCCGGAGCTTTGCAAGATCATGGATTGGAGCAAGACGCATGTTCATTGCGTGATGCATATCTGCTGGGGCGCTCTGGCAGCGCTGTATTATCATTACGGTGTGCCGACGATCCGGTATCCGTATAAGCTGTCCGGCGTTTATGAAAACAGAGTATTGAAGAAAAGCTCACCGTTCTGTAGGGGATTTGACGATATCTTCTGGGCACCGCATTCCAGAGAAGTCGGTATTCTGGCAGAAGATGTTTTGAAAGTACCTGAGTTGGAGATTCTGGTTGACAGCAGGGAGGGTGGCCCGACGATCTTAAAGACCACCGACTCCAGACATTTCTTTGCGCTCTGCCATCTGGAATATGACGCGGACACGCTGGCGCTGGAATATAAGCGTGATCTTGAAAAAGGGATCGATCCGATGGTTCCGGTCAACTATTTCCCGGATGACAATCCGACGAGAAAGCCGATCGTACGCTGGAGATCCGCGGGACAGCTGATGTTTTCGAATTGGTTGAACTATTATGTATATCAGACCACGCCTTATGACTTAAAGGAAGGTAAAACGCAAAAAGGAAACCGGTGGGAAAAGCCGGAGTTTTAAAGAGACTGATATGAGAAAAAGCAGGCAGTGCATCATGCGGCCTGCTTTTTTGAACAAAAGATATGTGACAGCAGAAAAGAGAGGATACAGATTTGACAAAAAAAGAAATTGCAGAGATTAGAAAAACCATTAAAGCCGATGGCGGCTGCACACACCGGATCGCGGGATGCTATGTGTCCGCGGAACGGGAAGAGCGGATGCGTTTTTCCGGAATATTTGGAAATCTCCCGGAAGAGGAGGTTTATAAATATGTCGACATTTTAAAAAAGGGCCTGACCGGTACACAGAAGGTGACAGATATCCGGATCACAAAATGCTCGGACGCGCTGTACGCAGCCTGGTATTCGGAATGTAAAGAGGAAGAAAAACTGGATGCATTATACCAGGAAATCATCGATTCCTATGCACCTTCGGGCAATTATCTGATCCTGATCTCTTATGGCATTTATGATGTGCCTGCCATTGGAAAAGACGGCAGAAAACAGGATGAGTCGGAGGATATCTTCCGCTACATGACGGTCAGCATCTGTCCGGTCATCTTAAGTGATGCGGGCCTTTGCTGTGAAGCTGACGGCGTGCAGCCTGCAAAGCGAAGCTGGATGATCAAACCGCCGGCGGAGAGCTTTTTATACCCAGCCTTTAACGAGCGGTATGAAGACCATGACGCAGTCTTGTATTATGCGAATAAGTTCATTTCGCAGGAACTGGTAGAGGCATTGTTCGGGGTAGAGGAAAAGGTCAATACCGCTTCTGAACAAAAAGAGATCTACACAGAGGTACTGTCAGAATCTCTTGGCGATTCCTGTACACTTGAAGTCCTCACCGGAATGCAGGAATGCTTTGAGGAGACGGAAGAAGAGGTCCTGACACCGCTTGATATGAAGGAGTTTGCCATTGCATCCGGCGCCGCAAAAGAGGACGCGGAAGTGATGGAACAGAAGCTCAAAGAAATGCATGATGACGGTGAGATCAAAACAGCGCTTGTGACAGAAAAAACGCTGACCGTACAGACAGGAGATACAACGATCAAGGCAAAAGCGGAAAGTGGCGTTTACAGAAAGAATATCGACGGATATGAATGTCTGGTAATCCCGCTGCAGGGCGAAGTGCTTGTCAACGGGATTCCGGTGAACGGATAGACAGGAGGTATGTTCATGGCGGGCAAAAAAATCGATATCACGCAGATGGAAGGATTTCGCATCGGGAATGCGCAGAGCATGGAGGGCATGACCGGTGTGACCGTTGTTTTGCTGGATACGGAGAACCGCGCAGGGATCGATATCAGCGGAAGCGGTCCGGCAGCAAGAGAGCCGTCTCTTTTGTTCTCGACGACAGCGGATCATCCGATCCATGCGATTGTGCTTTCCGGCGGTTCTGCCTATGGACTGGATGCAGCCGGCGGGGTAATGCGTTATCTGGAAGAAAAAGGAACCGGCTATCACCTGGTGAAATATACGATTCCGCTGGTTTGCCAGTCGAGCATTTTTGATTTGGGAATTGGAGAGGATGGCATCAGACCGGATGTGGAGCTGGGCTATCAGGCATGTGTGGATGCTGAAGAAAACCATCCGGTATCCGGAAGTATCGGTGCCGGTACCGGTGCGACCGTCGGCAAGCTGTATGGAGCCCGCCGTGGATCGAAATCCGGCATCGGATATGCAGCATACCAGTATGGTGATCTTCAGATTGGTGCGATCGTCGTTGTCAATGCCTACGGTGGTGTCAGAGATCCGCAGACAGGAGAGCTGATTGCGGGGCTTACCAATGAGGACCGTACAGATTACATTGACATGGTC
>CADBRG010000230.1 GCA_902797015.1 uncultured Lachnospiraceae bacterium | reverse complement strand
AGCGGAGGGAAGACATGAGCATAGGTACGAACATTAAGAGCCTCAGGGAAGAGAGGAAACTTACACAAGAGCAGCT
Organism: uncultured Lachnospiraceae bacterium; assembly: GCA_902797015.1. GTDB lineage: Bacteria > Bacillota > Clostridia > Lachnospirales > Lachnospiraceae > SY8519. The sequence goes on along the minus strand of CADBRG010000230.1, from coordinate 5,613 downwards.
TGCCGAAGCGCTCGGGGTCAGTTTCCAGGCTGTCTCCTCTTGGGAACGTGATGAGTATAAACCGGAAACAGATAAGCTGATCCGGCTTGCGGAGTTTCTGGATGTTTCCGTGTCCGCGATAGTTGAGGAAAAGCGCAAAGTTTTCAAGACCAGGGATACGATCTACAACTGGGAACATATGAAAACATATGTGAAGACTACCGCAAAGAACTTCAAACTGTACAATACGCTCAAAGCGGTCGACTATGCGGTAAAGGCGCATGAAGGGCAGAAACGCAAACGGTCTGCGGTACCATATATCTACCATCCGCTCAATCTAGCCTGTCATGCTCTCTCAATGGATATAACGGAAGATGAGGTAGTGGCAGCCTGCATGCTCCATGATGTTGTTGAGGATTGCGGGAAAAGGCCGGAGGATCTTCCGGTAAATGATGAGACAAAAGAAATTGTAAAGCTTCTCACCAAGCCTGAGACAACGGAGAAGGATCGCGATAAGGACATGCGGGCGTATTACGACAGGATCGCGGGGAATCCGAAGGCGGCTCTCGTCAAATGTCTCGACAGGTGCAACAATCTCACGACTATGTCCTGGGGACTGAGCAGGGACAGGATCTACCGGATGATCAGGGAAACCGATGAGTACTATCCCGCACTCTTGAGTGTGATCAAGGCAGCACCGGAGTATAACAGTGCGGCGTGGCTTTTAAAGTACCAGATTGAGAGCATGCTCGACATCTATAAGCGGTTGATGTGAAAAGAAAAGCGGCACCGTTTAGATGTCGCTTTTCTTTTCGTAGGTATAGCCATTTCCAGTACGCAGCTATTTTACCCGCACTTTGACCTTGACTTTCTTTTTGCCGCATCTGACCGTTATGGTAGTCTTGCCTTTGTTTTTTGCCGTGATTATGCCTTTGCCGGAAACGGTGGCGGTTTTCTTCTTCGAAGAAGAATACTTGATCTTGTCTGTGGTCGTGATCGGTGTAACGGAAGCGTTCAGGGAATACTTCTCCCCCTTCTTCAGGGTAACGGATCTGACTACGGATATTTTCTTTGCGGTAACCTTCTTTTTCTGTACAGCAACCTTTACCGTGGCATATGCCCCATACTCTGTCCATACCGTAATATAGGCAGTGCCCCGTTTTTTTCCGGCCTTGATCACGCCATTTTGATTAACGGCTGCGATCTTTCTGTTGCTGGATGACCAGTACCAGACAGAGTCTCCCTTTTTGAGCCCTGATACTTGTATCAGATTGGTGGACTGGCCAACCTTGAGGGGAATTGAGTAAGCATTCAGCCGGATCGTCGGATTACTGTACTCATCAAATTCTTCATCATCGTCATCCCAGGAGCCGCCATGATAAGAAGGCGCGGAGCCGCTCCAAGTATATGATCCCGAACCTGAACCTGATCCCGAACCTGAACCGGAGCCTGTATTCGGGGCTTTAATTGTAAAGGTCGCGGTCTGCGTCCCCGTATAATACCCGATCCCGGTTGCGGTCACGGTCGCTGTGCCTACTTCGATATTGTCAGAATAAGACAGGGTATAATCGGTTCCCTCCGTTGCCCTGGGAATGTAGACATACGGCCTGATCTCTGATCCGGTATATACCTGATCCGATATCGCATAATAGAAAGGCGGCAGTTCCCCGTAAATTGAGTAATACAGCGTACGGCTGCCTTCATAACACCCAAGTCCGATGATGTCTACGGATGCCCGGCCGGGACGATCACAATCATTGTATGAGGTGAAGTAGTCGGTATTCTCTGTCAGCCCCGGAATGACTACTGCAGGAGTTACAGAGCTTCCGTTATACGTTTGGTCACCGATCGGGTTTGGTTCGGGAAGCTGTCCTCTGATCGTAAAGCAGATCGTGTCGGTCCCCGAATAATTGCCGATGCCGTTTAGCGTGACGGTCCCGGTTTTGCTGCCGATATTGATATTATTGGAATAGGTCAGGGTATAATCCCGTCCGTTTATATAATCCGTCGTAACTTCTCCATATTTATAAATATCGATTTCCGGCCGGATCTCTTCCCCGGTATAATCGTATGTGGCCGACCGATAACCGGTATCCTTAAATTGCATCCGGTATCCATAATACTCGGATGAGAACAGCTCTTTCGGATTGATCTTAAAAGTATAGGAGAGTGTACCGCTGCACCAGTTTTTCCCGTTGATCAGTATGGTTGCGGTTCCGGCATTTACATTATTCTGATAAGTGATGTCATAATTATCTCTTTTGAGGCCATATACATAGCGATCCTCTTCTTCAGACCAGGTCCAGTCATAGACTTTCAGAAACTGATACTCCTCAGTGTTCTTCACGGAAGGAGTCTGCTCATATCCGTTGTACGTTTTGTCAGACAGGTCTACCGTAAAGAAGTCCTTCCGGAGAACCAGCCGGTTGTTGTCATCAAGAAGGCCAATGTCAAAGTGCTCTCCTCCACAGGCTGTATCGACGGTGCATCCCGGATAGCAGAAGATTCTGCATTGACTGAGCGCTCTTTGTCCAAGTTCCGGATTCTGTGCTTTTACCACCATGAACGACACACTAAAAAACGCATCTGCCCCGATGGAAGCAACACCGGATGGGATATAAACATACGAAGGCGAGCTGGCGCTGAAGGCAGAAGGGCCGATCGTTTGGAGTGATTCCGGAAAAATGACATTTTTAAGGCTTCCGCATGCGCTGAAAGCATCCTCGCCTATGTTCACCAAAGAGGCGGACCATCTCACTTCTGACAGGTTTTTGCACCAGGTAAAAGCATCCTCTTCGATTGAAGTCACACTGTCAGGCATCGTGATCTGCGTTATGTCTTCACAAAACCTGAAAGCATTTTTGCCGATTGTCTCAACCCCGTCCGGGATCGTATAACTTCCGGACATTTTTCTCGGACAGGCGATCAGCGTCTTTCCATCGGCGGAGCACAGTGCACCGTTCCGGGAGGAAAAATATTCGCTTCCTTCTTCTACCAGGAACTCACTGTAGCTTCGCTCCTGCAGCATCCCATCCCGGATGGAAGAGACTTTGTGTCCATCGATCTGCGCAGGGATCGTGATCACATCCGAATCAAACTGCATGCTGCTTTCCAGGCGGATCGTATCGTCGTTATTCCATGCGTACTCATAATCATTGGAAACTTTATAGAAGTCGTAGTGGCGCGGCGCATTGCCTGTATATCCGCAATCAACAATATAGTAATCTTCGCCGATCTTTACAATGTTATTCTGATGACCGCTTCCTGCGCCGGCCACGAAATTCGCGTTTCGGGTATATGCGGGAATGCCGCACTGATCGCACATATACCAGACCAGGTCGCAATTCCCCCAGCAGTCGGCCCCTCCTGTAAGGACTTCACCGGTCATGCTGGCGCTTTTTGGGCTGTAGTTATATGTTGTTGTGATATACTCACAGATCGCCATGACCTTGTCATAATCAGTGTCGAGGTTTTTGATCTCAAGCCTTTCGATATCTGAATTTACGATCTGTTCGGCACAGTACTGTTCATAACAGACCGGATTGACTGTAATGACTGCAATAGTCTCTCCGTCGATCTTAACTTTTACTTTCCCCGGAGAATCCTGATACCTGCAGTCATCCGCAAATGTGATCAGACCGTTCTCATCAACTTCAACATCCCCGGAGGATCGCACAAAAGTCGGTGTTTTGTCGGTCCCGGATACTGCGATCTGAAAAGAGGTAGGGAATTCTTCCGGGATAGAAGAGATATAATCCGGATAATATCCGCTGAGATAATAAAGTGTCACTTCCTCCGCATTGACGGATATCCCGGCATCTGAAGCAAGCAGGTTGTCCTCTTCAAAATCTTCAGAAACAACGGTAAATTCCTCCGGTTCTGTTTCTGCCGGTATGGTTTCTGCCGGTTCCGTTTCCGTCACAATGCCGTCCGGAATGACTTCAAAATCTTCCGGGGCATCGCTCTCTGCAATAATGATGTCACCGGAATCGGTCTCTTCAAAGAACTCTGTTTCTTCAGAATCGGAAACAGGGAGACATTCCTCCGTATAGTCCGGATCAATCTCATCTATGCTGTCTTCAGCGGGTATTTCTTCAGATGTAATAAGCGATTCAGACTGTGCTGCAATCTCATCTGCATATAGTGTTCCGCCCAGCTGACTAAGTATAAGAAAAAGGACAGAAGCTAGTGAACAAAGCCGTTTTTTCATCTCTCTTACCTCCGTAGTTTTTTGGCAGACCGGATTTGTTGTCTGATGATGACAGTTTATCAGCCTGCAGAAATGCTTCTGTAAGGTTGAGATTACCTTGCTGTATTTCTATATGGCATATGAAGTCTTACCCCTGGTAAGGTCGTAGCGGTCGACTGCCTGAAGGCGTTTTGTAATATAATCGATTCTCTGCCTGCTGAGACGGAAACTGCGGAATTGCTTGTTGAGCAGAGATGAAGATGCCTTTTGCAGATTTCCGCTTTTTGTGAGAGGAATCCCACTGCATATCACTTTTTCAAGATCCGATGAACTGATATCGGAAGCTGCGAAACACCTTTCTGTGCCTGAATCAAACCAGTCGCTATTATACATCGCTGCGACTTCTTTCTTTGCGTCTTCAACAAGCTGCATGAAGTGCATATAAGCAAGTTTCTCACGCGTATACACAGCGTCGCTGTGTATTAGCAACGTTAGATATTGTAGCATATATTTGCGCTCATTTAAACAAGCGTTAAGAGCATCTGCGATACTTTTCACAGAAACAGGTGCAGCGTTAATGTCTGATTCTGCTCTTTTAGCGTCTTTCATTAGCGCAACTGCTTCCGAATAACTGCTTTGCGTGTGATAGCAATACCAAAACGCAGTTTCACGGGGATCAGAGAAATTAAAATCTTCATCCTTTAATACCTTCGTCAGAAACATGGAGACATCATCATCCGTCATGCGAAGACCGAAGCCCAGAAGAAATACGGAATCTCTTCTCACGCTTTCATGTGAGAGCCATCCTTTGATAGTCATCGAGAACCGGGTTGTATTCGGTTCAAAAGAATGAGGTGCAGCATTTTCATCAAATGAGTAGGCAATTATCTCTCGGTAGTCTTCATCCCTGACTGCGGAAAACGGCTCATCGATCCCCAACTTTTCATAGATGTACCGCCTCAGATAGTCCTTAAAAGAAACAATCTGCATAGATCCATACAGATATCGAAAAATCGCTTCAGAGTCCATGTCCTGGAAATCATCGGAATCCACGATGCGCTGGATCTGATGCTTTGCCCGTTTGGTAAATTCATAGTCCCTGATTGTTGATTCAAAGTTTGTTTCATCCAAATAACTAATATTCATTGAACTATCAATCCGTGATGCTGCTAAGAAATACTGCTGCTCCGCATTACACGAATGCTCATGTGCATCCTGTATTAGCAGAGTATCAAATGTTAGTGTTTTCTCTGTAAGATTCAGTTTGCACATTTTTGATACGACAAGAAGATCAGGAAAAACAACATAGTATGTTCGTGCAAACCTATTTGCGGAATGTGGCAGTGACACTATGGAAAATGTAAAAAGAAAAGCGGCACCGTTCAGGAGGTGCCGCTCTCGCTTTCATTCAGATACGCGTTCAGGAATTTCCCTGCCAGGATATT
>CADBRG010000229.1 GCA_902797015.1 uncultured Lachnospiraceae bacterium | reverse complement strand
TCGAAAACTGTTCCAACACATGATCGAGCGTGAGTTTGGGCTGAATCGTTCCGCGGATCAAATACATGGCAAATTTATTCTCTCGATCTGAAAGATCGGTTCTGCTGTTCAAATCTCTCTGAATCGCAATATGTGAAAAGCATTCTTTTTCCAGCACATCGACCAGTACATTCAGTGCCAGGTTTCTGACATCGGTATCTGTCAATTTCTTCTTCCTCCTCCAGCGATGAGCAAGATACGAAGAAGCTGTAAAATAGATGCGGCAGCTCCTGCAACATATGTCATTGCTGCTGCGCCCAGCACTTTTTTCGTGTAAACCAGTTCGTTCTGGTCAAGAACCTGTGTGCTCTCCAGGAAATTGACCGCTCGCCGAGAGGCGTTGAATTCTACCGGAAGCGTAACAAGCTGAAAGATCACAACAAGTGTAAAAAGAATGATTCCGATCTCGAGAATCCAGTATCCCATGACATATCGATTCATGAACAATCCGATGATGATCAGAGGCCATGACAGACTCGAGCCAAAATTTACAACAGGAATCATGGCGCCGCGGAGCCTGAGCGGAAGGTATCCGTTTGCATGCTGCATTGCATGTCCGCATTCATGTGCTGCGATACCGACTGCCGCAACCGATGCAGACTGGAACACACCATCTGAAAGTGCAACCACCTTCTTACGCGGATCATAATGATCCGAAAGCGAGCCGCTCACATGCACCACCGTTACATCCGTGATTCCGGCACGCTGCAGAATCAGCTGTGCCGCCTGTGCACCGGTCATTCCGGAATTGCTTCGATAGGAAGAATACTTATTAAAGGATGAGCGGACACGTGCGGACGCCGCAAGACAAATAACCGCACCGATAATGATCAATATGTATGACCAGTCCCAATAAAAACCATATCCACCGTAATACATCATTCTCTCCTTTGCCTATCCCAGGCAATCACCGTTTTCAAGAGTATATCCTCTTAAGAAATCGGCTGTGTTCATCCGTTTTTTTCCTTCTAACTGCAATGACAGGATTTTGAGTGCCCCCTCACCGGCAGCAACGCAAAATGCATCTTTTGTCACATCAAAGATCTCTCCCGGCTGATGTGCATCCTTTTGCGCAATGACATCTGCTTCCCATATTTTCAGCATCTTATTGCCAATGCGTGTATATGCACTTGGCCAGGGATTCATGCCGCGGATCAGGCATTCGATCCGCTCTGCAGGAAGTGTAAAATCGATTTCTCCGTCTTGCTTGGAAATCATCCTTGTATAGGTTGCAGCTTCATGATCCTGTGGGATGGATTCTATGGTTCCGTCCTCAATCCTTGAAAGCGTTTTAACACACAGCGCACCGCCGGCAACCGCCAGCTTGTCAAACAGGGATCCGCCTGTTTCATCCGGTGCGATCGCAATGCGCTCCTGTAATAATATATCACCGGTATCCATTCCGGCATCCATTCGCATGGTTGTTACACCGGTTTCTGCATCTCCGTTGATCACGGACCACTGGATGGGTGCTGCTCCACGGTATTTCGGCAAAAGGGATGCATGAACATTCATGCATCCGTATTTCGGAATATCAAGGATGCGCTGCGGAAGAATCTGACCGAATGCAACCACTACAAAGATATCCGCCTGTTCTTTTTGCAGGATTTCCATACAGGATTCATCCCGGATCTTTTCAGGCTGGAAACAGGGAATGTTTTGTTCCATCGCATACTCCTTTACAGGAGAAAACGAAGGCTTCTTTCCTCGCCCACGTGGTCTGTCAGGCTGTGTGACGACGAGTGACACCTCATGCCCTGCGGCAAGAATCTGTTTTAATGTTTCAACCGAAAAATCGGGTGTTCCCATAAATACAATTTTCATGAATTACGCTTCTTCCTCTGTTTCTTCTTCCATCTCTACATCGTGGATCTCGCCTTCGACCTTTTCAACATACATATGGCCGTCGAGGTGATCGAGTTCATGACAGATGCAGCGTGCAAGCAATCCTTCGCCTTCAATTTCATATTCATTCATATTCTCATCAAAGGCTCTTGCTTTCACATAATTCGGTCGTGTTACCTTGCCGCATTTGCCCGGCAGGCTAAGACAACCTTCTTCATCTGTCTGTTCCCCTGATGATTCCAATATCACAGGATTTACCATAATGATCGGATCCGGCTCTTCGCTTCCCACATCAATGACTACGATTCTTCTTAATACACCAACCTGTGGTGCAGCAAGACCGACACCCCCGGACTCATACATAGTCTCAAGCATATCCTCGATCAATTGTTTGATGCGTGGGGTGATCTGTTTTACTTCTTTACAGGGCTTGGTAAGGATTTCATCTCCCATCACCCGTATTGTTCTGGTTGCCATTATATGCTCCTTTCTTCTCGTCTCACATCGGATTTCTGTCAAACTGGATCGAAACGTTTGGATCATTTCGTATTTCTATCTTTTCTTCCAGAAATGACTTTAATCCTGTCAGTGCGTCAGCGTGGTTGTGTTTAATATAGATAACTTTTCGATAGATATCTTCGATTTTGGCAATGCCTGCATTTGACGGTCCGATCTTTTGCCAGGACCGTTTGCTTTCTTCTTTATAATAATCATTGATCTGCGCATCCAGATAAGATGCCATCTGGTCAGCGGCAGATTCATTTTCACTGTCAATATGGATCAACAGCATTTCCCAGGCAGGCGGATAATGTAACAGCTTCCGATATATCATTTCCTGTTGATAAAAGGAAACATAGTCCTGATCTGCAGCGGTCAAAATGCTGTAATGCTCCGGCTGATAGGTCTGAATGATGACTTCCCCGGGGATCTCTCCTCTTCCCGCTCTTCCGGATGCCTGGGTCAGAAGCTGGAATGTTCTTTCCGAAGCACGGTAATCCGGAACATGGAGAGAAAGATCTGCTGCAAGGATACCGACTAATGTCACACCAGGAAAATCATGACCCTTTACGATCATTTGTGTACCGATCAGAATATCAGCTTCCCGGTTGGCAAATGCAGATAATATGGACTCATATCCATCTTTTTTTCGGGTAGAGTCAGCATCCATCCGAAGGATCCGTGCGTTTGGAAACTCCTTTTGTACAATGCTTTCGATCTGCTGTGTGCCGGCACGGAAGGTTCCGATATACGGGGAACCGCATTTCGGGCATACTTTCGGAAGATCCATTGCGTCTCCACAGTAATGACAATATAGCCTCTTGTCACGATGCAGTGTCATGGAAACATCGCAATGACTGCATTTGATCACTTCACCGCAGCTTCGGCAGGAAACAAACCCCGCATAGCCACGCCGGTTTAAAAACAGCATGATCTGTTCTTTTTTTTCAAGTCGGTCATGAATCTGCTCACGAAGACGCCTGCTTAAGACCGAACGATTCCCTGTACGCAGCTCGCTTCTTAGATCTATGATCTCAACATGCGGCATTGGCCGTCCGGACACACGATCCGGCAAAGTATACAGATGCCATTTCCCCTGCTGCGTTTTCAGATAAGAAGACAGGGATGGCGTTGCAGATCCAAGTACAACATTTGCCGAATGCATCTTAGCCCGCTCGATTGCCGTATCACAGGCGTGATAACGGGGAACACCTTCACTTTTATAGCTGGATTCGTGTTCCTCGTCAATAATAATATACCCAATATTTGAAAATGGTGTGAACAATGCAGAACGCGGCCCGATCATAACATCAAGCTCACCGTTTTTAGCACGCTCATACTGATCAAAGCGCTCGCCGGCTGACATCTTAGAATGCAGTACGGAAACCCGGTCTCCGAACCTTGCGTAAAACCGGATCAGTGTCTGATAGGTTAAGGCGATTTCAGGGATCAATACGATTGATTGCTTCCCCTCTGCGATCGCTTCTTCAATCAAAGCCATATAGACTTCTGTTTTACCGCTGCCTGTCACACCAAAGATCAGACTCGGTGCATGATCATGCATCTTCCGACGCTGTGAGATTTCGCTGACGATACGCTCCTGATCAGGGTTCAATGCAATTGAGGTATCTTCAACCGAAATGCCGGAAAACGGATTGCGATAGGCCCTCTCCGATGTGATGCGTAAAAGGCCCTGTTCTTCTAACGTACGGATCACGGATGCCGTTACATGCAATTTACCGGTTACCGCCTCATACGGCACCGGACTTTGTTCCATCAGGGCTTGTAATAATCTGGCACGCGCTGTCTGATGTTTTTTCTGAAACACCGAAAGGACTTCTGCGGCCTCATCCTGCGCAACATTTAAAAACACATATCGCATCTCTTTTGCCTGCGTTTTTCGTTTGACAGGAAGTACTGTTCGGAGCGCCTGGTTCATGGTTCCGCCATATTGCTCTCTGATCCAGAAAGCCAGACGGATCAGCTCGGATTCGATCGCAGTTCCGGATGCATCGATTGACAGGATCTCTTTGATTCGTTCCGGTGCGATCGCCGGTTTTGCATCAATGCCGATCACGTATCCGATCTGCGTACGGTTCCCATTTCCGAAAGGCACAACAACACGTACCCCAGGATGGATCTGCTCTTCCATTCCGTGAGGGATCCTGTATTGAAACGGTCTGTCCAGTTTGCTATGTGTAATATCTACGATGACACTTGCGTATGTGTCCATCATTTCTCCTGTAATCACTACTGATTCAATGCTCTTCCGGTTAAAGATAGCAATTATTATATTCGATTGTATTAGTAATGTCAAAATATAGTAATCCTATTTTAGGAATTTACTATATATCGTAACGTGTACTTGAAATTTGCATGATCCTAATATATGATTATGCTAGCTATGAAGTGAGAATAACTAATAAGGAGGATGAAATGCGTCATTTGATCAGTCCTATGGATTTTTCTGTAGAAGAATTGGATGATCTTCTTGCTCTTGCTAAGGACATTGAAGACAATCCGGAAAAATATGCTCATGCCTGTGATGGCAAAAAAATTGCTACCTGTTTTTATGAACCCAGTACACGTACCCGTTTGAGTTTCGAAGCTGCAATGCTGAATCTTGGAGGAAGTGTTCTGGGTTTTTCAAGTGCAGACAGTTCTTCTGCCGCTAAGGGAGAAAGCGTTTCCGATACGATCCGCGTCATCTCCTGCTATGCTGACATATGTGCCATGCGCCATCCGAAGGAAGGTGCGCCGCTTGTAGCATCCCAGCATGCTACGATCCCGGTGATCAATGCCGGTGACGGCGGACATCAGCATCCGACACAGACACTGACCGATCTTCTGACCATCAAAAACTTAAAAGGACGTCTTGATCATCTGACGATTGGACTTTGCGGCGACTTGAAATTCGGACGTACCGTTCATTCTCTGATCAGAGCACTGGTTCGTTACCCGGGCATTCGTTTTATTCTGATCTCACCGCCGGAGCTCCGTCTTCCGAGCTACATCCGCGAGGGTGTTCTCGACCAGATGGGCATCCCGTATGAAGAGGTGGTCCGCTTAGAGGAAGCTATGTCAGATCTTGATATCCTCTATATGACCAGAGTTCAGCGGGAACGTTTCTTCAATGAAGAAGACTATATCCGCATGAAAGATTACTATATCTTAAATCGCGAAAAAATGGCGCTCGCCCCTGAAGATATGCTGATCCTGCATCCGCTTCCGAGAGTCAATGAGATTTCCACTGAAATCGATGATGACCCGAGGGCAGTATACTTTAAGCAGGCGCAATATGGTGTTTATGTAAGAATGGCGTTGATCTTAACGCTTCTGGGAATCGAGGTGTAAATCATGTTAAATGTCAGTGGAATCAGAGAAGGATATGTTTTAGACCATATTAAAGCCGGCATGAGCCTTCAGATTTATCATGATCTCAGGCTGGATGAGATGGATGTTGCGGTTGCGATCATTCGTAACGCACGAAGCAGCAAGATGGGCAAAAAAGATATTCTGAAAGTTGAGTGTGATATTAACTCCCTGGATCTTGATATTCTTGGATTCATCGATCACAATATCACTGTGAATATCATTAAAGATGAAAAAATTGTCGAAAAGAAAAAGTTAAAGCTTCCAAAACAGGTTGTTAACATTATCAAATGTAAAAATCCGAGATGTATTACATCTATCGAACAGGAACTTGATCATATCTTCCTCCTGGCCGATCCGGAAAAAGAGATTTATCGCTGTAAATACTGCGAAGAAAAATTTGATCGGAAATAATAAAGTATCTTAACTTTTTAAAATCAAAAAACTGCGAACCGGAAAATCCGATTCGCAGTTTTTATTATGTTCTTGTCATTCTGGTCAAAAAGATTATTTATCCTTTGACGGTGACGGTGTCGGATCGCAAACAGCTGTATAGTGCTCTTTACGTGCCTTGAATTCCGGATCCTTAAACAGGTTCATCAGACGACCCTCATTTTCAAAGATGTCATCACCATGCATCTTCTTTCCGGAAAGCAGATCATGTGCATGCTCGATCGTTCCGTTTACGCCAAGGCTCGGATCATTGGTGAATTTAAACGCGCCATCAACAATATTGAGTCTTCCTTCCAGACCGCAAAGCTCACATACAACGTGTGTGGTGCCCGGGAAGATATAGAATGCATTGCCATGGCAATGCGGGCAAGCGCCTTCATCACCCTTCCAGAGATCTACTTCTTCTGATCCTGGAATCATGATATTGTTATCAATGATATACTGTGCTGCTTCTACAAGATTACGAGCGATCTCTTTCATGCGCTCAATCTTATCGTCCTGCATGATAACATCTTTACACCATGAGAAGAACTCATTATTAACAACCTTCCAACCAGGACTCATAGCAAGCATAGCATGGTCTGTTTCACAACGAACAGCCCAGTCAGAACCGCCGATCGCTACAAAAGAAACAGCCTTCTGGCGGAAGTACTTCGGATCAAGTCCTTCTTTACCTGCAGCTTTCATCTTTTCGCTTGTCATCAGCATCATACCGGTATCATGTCCCGGACCCATACGGTCTGTGATTACATGGAACAGTCCGCTTCCGCCGGATTCATAGATCGGATCTACAAACAGAACGCCGTCTGCGTCGATCATCTTCTCATACAGTGCTTTGTAATCGTCTTTCTGTGTGCATACCATACCTTTGCCCATTACAAGAGCTCTTGAGCATGCTACACAACCTGTACAATATTTGATGTCCCAGTCAAACAGATGAATAAATTCAATTTCAGCGCCCAGCTTCTTTGCTTCTTCAAGTGCTACACGACACATGGTATCGTTGTTACCGTTTTTTGTTCCGAGAGAAATACCTAAAATCTTCATGCACAACCTCCTTATTCATACATGAGCCTGTAAAAGTAACCAAAAAACCCTTGCTTTTTAGCAATATTTCGTTAATTTTATTATATAGAAGATTATGCAAAATGTCTAATATTCTTATCGGAAAAATTTCATGCAAAAAACGGATAAAGTCGAACTGTAAATCACAGCTCGACTTTATTTAATATTTCATATTCTTATTACTGATGATGGTATAAATGATGAGAATCAGTCCCATCACTGCCAGGACAATTCCGATGATCTTTAAAAACGTATACTCCGGCAGCAATACCGTACCAAGGATCGTCATCAGAACCGCGATCAAAATAACAACCAGTCCTGATATGATCCCGAAATTTCTAGGATTCATAGATTATCTCCTGATTTGAATGATTATGCCGGCATATCAACGGTAACAGTTACAGCAGCTTCTGCCTGACGCTCTGCAGCTGCTTCTTTTAAATTGGAAACAATATTTGATAAGAATACCAAAACCAAAGCGAATATGATTATAATAATTCTCTTTTTCACGATTACTCTCCCTCCAAAAGCCAATCAATATGTATTAATTATAGCGCAATCGTATGTGTATCGCAAATAGTTTTCTGGGGATTCCACACTATGGTATAATTCAGTTATGAAAAAAATGGTCCTAGTTATAACAATTTTAATATTGTCTCTGTGCGGTTGTTCCGGTCAGAAAATACCGGATGAAACACCGGCCATTCCAGATCCGGTATTATCTGAAGATTATACCGGGCAGGTCTCACCGTTTACATTACAGATGCTTGATGTTGGCCAGGGGCTTTGCCTTTTGATCGAATCAGACGGTCATTATATGATGTATGACGGCGGTGGCCGGGATCATTCCTCGTTTGTTGTCAGTTATCTGACAAAACAGATCGGCATCGATCATATTGATCTGATGATCGCCTCACACTATGACGAAGATCATATTGCGGGACTGATCGGTGTGATGAACACCTTACCGGTCGATCATGTGCTCTGCCCTGATTATTCAAGAGATACACAGATCTATCAATCCTTTATGGATACGGCCGTGGAAAAAGATATCTCTCTGATCCACCCGTCAGATAAAGACCGATTCGACTTAGGTGATGCAAAAATAGAGATCGTCTATAACGGTGCAGTTACATCGGAATCTGATAATGATCATTCGATCGCATGTACGATCACTTACGGGAAGACGAAGATCATAATAACAGGCGATTGCGAAGAAGCTGCAGAGCTGGAAATGATCAACAATGGACAATCCATCCGGTCAGACATCTATGTCGCCGGGCATCATGGAAGCGCAACTTCAAGCAGTGAAGCTTTTTTACAGGCCGTATCGCCAAAAGATGTTTTGATCTCATGCGGAGAAGGAAACACATACGGACATCCGGCCGAATCGATGCTGGAACGGATCGCATCCGTCAATGCTGACATCTACCGTACTGACAAACAAGGTACGATCATCCTGCATGCAGACAAGAAGTCCTATTGGTTTGATCAGGAACCATGTTATGACTGGACACCGGGCGTTTATGTGGAACAGACAAAAGAAGCTCCTGTAAATGCAGCTGAATATAAATATATATTGAATACCAATTCAAAACTGATCCATAAGCCGGATTGCGAAAGTGTTCTAAAAATGAGTGAAAAGAATAAGGAATATACAAACACGGACATCAATCGTCTAGAGGAAGCCGGGTATCGTCCATGTCACAATTGTAATCCAGAGTAAGAAAAAAAGCCATGACTCGAAAGTCATGGCTCTTATATTTCCAGGGGCAGAAGGACTTGAACCCTCGACATCAGGTTTTGGAGACCTGCGTTCTACCAACTGAACTAT